>JBBDSW010000137.1:6077-25747 GCA_040904745.1 Nitriliruptoraceae bacterium | reverse complement strand
CTAGACTGCCAGCTCGGCGAGCCGGAGGGCAGCGATGGGTCAGACGTCGTGGGCGTTCCTGCTGATCGGGAGCTTCGCCGCTCTCGGGGCCGCCATGGCGCTCGGCACGCTCGCGGCACTGTGGCGATACCACCGCACCGGGATGCTGCCCGGTGCCGAGACCAACGACGGCGAACCCGCGCCGGGACGCATCGCGGCCCTGTGGGGGAGGGTCGGTGTCGGCGTCGTCCTGACGGTCATCGGGATCATCGCCACCGACCGGGCCGGCATCCTCTGATCAGATCCGATCGGGGCGCGGCGCGCTACGTTCCCCCACGACCGGAACGACTCCGCCTGGTTCGTTCCGTTGGGTGGTGGGAGGCAGCAGCTGTGGAGCGTGAGATCTTCGCCGAGGAGCACGACCGCTTCCGGGAGGTGGTGGCTCGGTTCGTCAGCGACGAGGTGGTGCCCTTCCACGCCGACTGGGAACGCGACGGGATGGTGCCGCGGGCGCTGTGGACCAAGGCAGGCGCCGTCGGCTTGCTCTGCACCGACGTCCCGACCGCCTACGGCGGCGGCGGGGTCGCCGACTTCCGTTACAACGTCGTCGTGACCGAGGAGCTCGCCAAGGTTGGCGCATCCGGCGTCGGCTTCCCGCTGCACAACGACGTCACGGTGCCCTACTTCCTGCGCCACGCGGATGAGGACCAGAAGCAGCGTTGGTTGCCCCCGATGGCCCTCGGGGAGACCATCACCGCGCTCGCGATGACCGAGCCGAGCACCGGCTCCGACCTCGCCGCGATGACCACCACCGCCATCCGTCAGCACGATGGGTCCTACCGGCTGAACGGCTCCAAGACCTTCATCACCAACGGCATCCAGGCCGACCTCGTGATCGTCTGCGCGAAGACCGATCCGGATGCCACGCACGCCGGCATCAGCCTGCTGGTCGTCGAGCGGGGGATGGAAGGGTTCCGCCGGGGTAGGCAACTCGAGAAGATCGGGATGCATGCCCAGGACACCGCGGAGCTGTTCTTCGACGATGTGCTCGTTCCGGCGGAGAACGTGCTCGGTGCGGAGGGTCAGGGGTTCGGCTACCTGATGCAGGCGCTCCCGCAGGAGCGGCTCAGCATCGCGGTGGCGGCGATCGCCGGGGCGACCGCGGCCTTCGAGGCGACCCTGGCCTACGGCAAACAGCGTGAGGCGTTCGGGCGCCCCATCGGCTCGTTCCAGAACTCCCGGTTCACCCTGGCCGAGATGCACACGAAGATCACCATCGGGCAGCAGTTCGTCGACCGTTGCATCGTCCTGCACGACCGTGGGAGACTCGCCGTCGACGAGGCGGCGATGGCCAAGTGGTGGCTCACCGACCTCCTCGGCGAGGTCGTCGACGCCGGTGTGCAGCTCCACGGGGGCTACGGCTACATGCGCGAGTACCCCATCGCCCGAGCCTTCGTCGACGCGCGGGTCCAGCGGATCTACGGCGGGACGAACGAGATCATGAAGGAGATCATCGGTCGTTCGCTCGGGGTGTGAGCCCGGCATGGGCCGTCACCACGGCGTCCAAGCTCAGCAGGTACCGCTCGAGCCGTCGGCGACCCTCGTCGGGGTCGTCCTCGATGAGACGATGCAGGAGCAACCCGTCGAGGTGGTCGGCCACCGATCGCGCGAGCTCCTGGCTCGCCGCCTCGTCGAGCTGACCGGGTGCGGTCCGGATCACCCCGGCGATCGAGGCGATGAGGCGCTCCTGACGCTGACCTGCGAGGTGGAGCAGGCCGGGCTCGCGCCGTGCGTGCAACGCGAGCTCGAACTGCGCGAGCTGCTCGTTCGGCTCCTCCTCGAGGATCTGCCACAGGCGAGCGAGGAGGTCTCTGAGCGTCGCGACCGGCTCGGCTGGGGCGCCTGGTGACCGGACCGGCACGGCGTCAGCGACCGGGTCGGTGCGCAGCCGGTCGATCGTGCTCGCCATCCGCTCCATGACGGCCGCCAGGAGCTCGTCCTTGGACGTGAAGGCGTAGTGGAACGCACCGAGCGCGAGCCCAGCTCGCTGCGTGATGGCACGCGTCGTCGCTCCGGCGAGTCCCCGTTCCGCCAGCACGGCGATGGCGGCCTCGATCAGATCCTCCCGGCGCCGGTCGACGGCACGCCGTGGCCCGCGTCCCTGCGGCTCGCTCGCCGCGCCCCCTGACAAGGGTGTCTGCTGGGTCATCATCGGCACGGAACCTCCACCTGTCCGGTGTGGTGCCGATCGGCACCTAGCGGACCCCCTGAGGGGATCTCACCGATGCCCGCGTGGCGAGAGGTCCGGCCCCTTCCACCTGCCAGGGCCGTTCGGTGGGTGCACGTGAGGACATGGCCGTCCGTCTCACGGGGAATGGCCAGGCAACGCGCCGCGTTCCCCCCGACGAGACCAACCTGTCCCCACACGAGACGTAGGAGCCGAACGTGGCTGCAACCAAGGACCTGACCAACGACGATTTCCGCGAGACGATCGACGAGAACGACATCGTCCTCGTCGACTTCTGGGCCGAGTGGTGCGGTCCGTGCAAGATGTTCGCTCCGATCTACGCCGAGGCCGCCGACCAGCACGAGGACATCGTCTTCGGCAAGGTGGACACCGAGGAGCAGCAGGAGTTGGCCGCGGCCTTCAACATCCGTTCGATCCCGACCCTGATGGCCTTCCGGGAGAACGTCCTGGTCTTCAACCAGGCCGGTGCGCTCCCCAAGGAGTCGCTGCTCGATCTGATCGGTCAGATCAAGGCGCTCGACATGGACGACGTGCACCGTCAGATCGCTGAGCAGGAACAGCAGGCCAACGCGAGCTGAGGCGCGTACCGACGCCCCCTCTACCACGACCCCGGGCTCCAGCCCGGGGTCGTGGTATGCAGGTGGCCATCAGCCGTCGGTGTGGGTCCGCGCGATGCCGCGTGCGACGGCGTCGATCAGGTACGGCCGTAGCTCGCCGGGCGGGACGATCCGGTCGACCGAGCCGACCCGCTGGGCACGTTCGATCGAGTGGATCGCGTCGAACTCCGCGGCGACCTCTCCCAGCTTCTCCGAGCGGACCTGTGTGCGGAGCCGGTCGAGCTCGGCACGGAGCCGTCCCTGACCGGCTCCATCCGCGGCGTCGATCCGTTCGCGCAGTTCGACGAGCCGTGCATCGGCATCCGTTCGGCGGTTCACCTCACCGGCGAAGACGACCGCGGCCGCCGGCGGCCCACCGATGACGGAGGCGTGGCTCCCCTCCACCGCAGCCACCTCGAGGTTCTCGTTGAGGGCCTTCGAGAAGACCACGAACGCTCCCCCGTGGTAGCGGGAGATGACCGTGAACACGATCGGCCCGTCGAAGTTGACCACCGCCCGCCCGATCTCCGCGCCGAGCTCGAGTTGGAGCTCCCGGAGCGACTCCGGTGAGCCGTCGAACCCGGACAGGTTCGCGAGGACGACGACGGGACGGACCCCACTCGCCGCGTTGATGGCCCGCGCGACCTTCTTCGAGGCCCGCGGGAACAACGTGCCGGCGGTCCAACCGTCGGGACCGTCCGCCGGGACCGGCCCCCGTCGCGGGAGGGGTCGGGACTCGACGCCGAGCAGCGTCACCGGGTGGCCACCCAGGTGGGCGTCCTGAACGACCGCCACCTCGGCGTCGGCCATGTCGCGCCAGCGCTCGAGCGGTTCGTGGTCCAGATCGCTGACGGCGCGGAGCACCGTGCGGATGTCGAACGGCTTCTTGCGCCCCGGGTTGCTCCGGGGGTCGAACACCTCGCCGACGGTGGCGAAGTCGAGGCCGTCCACCTGATGGGGGTAGCCGCGGATGTCCCGGTCCACGGCGTCGGTGGTGGCTGCCGGCCGTGGGAAGCGCTCACCGGGTGCGACGTAACTGTGCTCGTAATGGCTGAACAGCACGTCGATCGCGCTCGCCAGGTCGGGTGCCCAGTACTGCGCCTGGCCGTTCGGGCCCATCACCCGGTCGTACCCCCCGATGCCGAAGTTGTCCTCGGCCGAGACCCCTCCCGAGTAGTCGAGCGCCTGCTTGCCCGTCAGCACCATGGTGCTGTCCGGCGTCATCACGAGGATGCCCTTGGTGTGCATCAGCATGGTGGCTTCGGCGTTCCAATAGGGCTGTGCCCCCACGTTGATGCCGGCCACCACGATGTTGATCTCGCCGCCGTCCTGGGTGAACTCGATGATGCGGCGCAGGACGTGGGCGACCCAGTCCATGTTCTCCGTGCCGGTGTCCATCGCGATCCGGGCTCCGGAGGAGACCGCGAACCACTCGATCGGCGCCTCGAGTTCGGTCGCCAGGTCGATCGCGGCACTGATGCGTCGGGACTCGGCCTCCGCGATCGAACCCAGTCCCCGGGTCGGGTCTCCAAGCAGCGCCACCCGGCTCATACCCTCCGGATAACGGGTGGTCCGTGTCGTCACGACCCCGACGACGATCCCCGCCTGGTTGCCACCCGGGGCGCGATCCACCGGCACCAGGGCTCCGTCCTCGTCGAGGTCGTACTCCACGAACCCCGGGGTTCGGGTCAGCGCTCCGTCATCGTCGTCACTTGCCCCCGCGGTGCGGTGTGCCCCGGAGATGCCCGGCGCCGCACGGTTCCCCGCCAACAGGGGCACGAGCTCGTAGGGGTAGACGCTGCCACGTCGGCGCGCCTTCATCACCTGGCGTGTGGTCTCGTCGAACGGTTCCAGCGGTGCCTTGGGTGGGTCCGTCACGCGCAGCGTGAAGCCCTGGCCCGGTGGGCGCGACATGCGCACGACGACATCGCTGGTGCCGTCCCCCGGCACCACCAGTCGTGCCTGCACGGCCACCTGCTCGAGGCCCAGTCCCTCGGTCGTCGGCGCCAGGGCTCTGATGACGGGTTCGAGTTCGGCGATCGGGACGTCGACCTCGGGCCAGACGTGCAGCACCACCCGGTTCCAGTCCGGTCCTTGGCCCACCGGTGCGGCGGCCCGGGCGTGTCGCAGGTCGTCCAGTGCCGCGGCCAGTATCTGCTCGAGTTCCGGGATGGCCACGACCTGTCCGCGCTGATCGCGTACCGCGGTCAGGTCGCGGACCTCGGCCAGGACGAAGAACCGTTCATCGTCAGGATGCTCGTGCGCGCGGCCGTGGAAGAGGTAGACGCTCTCCGAGGAGGGCAGCCGTGTCAGCTCGAAGTTCTCGTAGCGCCACAGGTCCAGCCGGCCCGCGATGAGCGGGTGGATGCCCCGGAGATGGCGGCGTTCGCGGAACCCCTCCGCGCTCCGACGGAAGGTCAGGTGTTCGACCGACGGCCGTTCCGGTCCCTCGGGGGCGCTCCCCGGAGCGACCGTGATCGACAGCGTCACGCGGCGCAGCGCGGGAGGTAGGGCCGCGTCATCGAGGTCGGCCTCCAAGCCGGCGGCCAACAGGTCGAGGTCGGTCGGGGCGTCCTGCCAGGTCAGATAGACGTCGGCCACGACGCCGGCGTCGGCGAGCGTGGGGTCCACCTCGCCTGCCAGGGTGGCGGTCGCCTGCAGCGAGTCCGAGAGATCGTCCGCGGTGGCGGCCAGGGCGATGACCCGGCCCCGGCCACGAGGGTCATGGAAGTCGGCCACGACCGCGTGACCGCCCGCCACCTCGACGGCCCGGACCGTGTCCAGTTCGCGGGTGCGGTAGTAGCGGCGGGTCAGGATCTCGAGCATCGGCGCGAGCGCAGGCCCGGTGACCGCGGGATCGTCGAGGAGGCCGAGCAGCTGCTCGGGTGTGTCGATCAGCTCCTGGATCCGCTCCTCGCGGTCGGGTCGGTCCGGGTCCTCGGTGAGGGCCGCCAGGTGCAGGCGTGCGCGGGCGTAGACCTCCTCGCGACGTTGCTCGAGACGAGGCTGGTCGAAGCAGCGGTAGCGGGCTCGGCGAGCCAGATCACCGATCACGGGCTGGCGCGCCTGGGTCGCGACGATCAACCGGTCGAGCGTCTCCCGCAGCTCGTCGCCCAGCTGGCCAGATGGCGCGTGGGCCGTGCGGAGACGGCGCTCGAGCAGCGCCAGGATTACCGGCAGCTGCGCCGGTGCGCGTTGCTGCGCCAGGTGGATGCGGAAGAGCGCCTCTTCGAGCTCGGAGGTGCGCTCCAGCGACGTGACCCCGTGGTGGGCGAGCGCCCGTGTCAGCTTGTCGGCGAAGGACGGGGGGAGGCCGTCGGCGTCGAAGGAACGCAGGAACGCGTGCAGGTGCTCACGGGCACTGCGCTGCTCGGCATGGTCCTCCTCATCGCCCAGGCGACGGTTCCGCGACAGGGAGGCGATGTCGGCATGGGCACGCAGCACGTCGAGCTCGCTGTGGAGCACGGTCGGGTCGTCCGGATCGCCGTCGTGCTCGAGCGCGATGAGCAGGCTCTGCACCTGGTCCTCGGGGAGGTCGAAGCCGAGGATGGAACGACGCAGTCCATCGATCACCTCGATGTGGTCGCGACGGCTGGTCGGGACCTTGCGTTGCAGGGAGTCGAAGGTCACCCGCTCCCCGGTGGGCGCGTCCTCCTCCTCGGCCGTCGGTTCGAGCCGGAGCACCGGTGCGCCGGCGTCGAGTTGCACGTTGCCGCTCACCAGCACCTCGGCGACCGTGCCGGCGAACGGTGCCGTGAGCGGGGTCTCCATCTTCATGCTCTCGAGCATCGCGACGGTCGTGCCAGCGGGGACGACCTCGCCCTCCGTGACGTTGACGGAGACCACGACCGAGGGGCTCGGGGCCCGGATCAGGCCCGCATCGTCCTGGGAGATGCGATGGGGGACGCCGTCCACCTCGACGAGTTGCTCCGGTCCCTGTCGGATCGCGACGACGCGGAACCGCTGGCCCTCGACGGTGAGCCGGCGTTCGTAGCGGTGGAGTCGCTCGACCTGCGCGAGGACCCGTACCCCGTCGGCCTCCACGAGGTAGCGGCCGGGTCCGGTGCACGCGACGGTGAGGCGGTAGGCCGTGCCGTCGTAGCGCAGGTCGACCTCGCGGGGCAGCTCCGGCTCCACCTGCGGTCGTCCCCGTGCCGCCGAGACGAAGAACCGCTCGCGGTCCAGTGCGGATGCGGCGTCGTAGGCGTCGACCGCCGCCGCGACCAGGGCGACATCACCGCGGGTCGTGAAGTGGTAGCCGCCATCCGCGGTCCGACGGTCGAGCCAACCGGTGTCGATGCGGCCCGCCAGCACGTCCTCGTCGTGCAGGAGATCGAGGAGGAAGGCGCGGTTGGTGGTGCCCCCTTCGACCAGCACGGTGGTCTGCGCCAGCGCACGGCGCAGTCGCCGGGCGGCCACGTCGCGGTCCGGCCCCCATGCCAGGATCTTGGCCACCATCGAGTCGTAGTCGGGGGAGATCCGATCGCCTTCGGCGACGCCGGTGTCGACGCGGATGCCCGGGCCTGCGGGGAGATGGAGGAGCTCGATGCGCCCGGCGGCCGGAGCGAAGCCGCGTTCCGGGTCCTCCGCGTTGAGGCGGACCTCGATGGCGTGGCCGCGAGGTGTTGGCGGCTCGGGGGGCAGCGCGTCGCCGGCGGCGATCTTCAGCTGCCACTCGACGAGGTCCAGGCCGGTGGTGAGCTCGGTGACCGTGTGCTCCACCTGGAGGCGGGTGTTGACCTCCAGGAAGGCGAACAGGTCGCTCTCGGGCTGGAACAGGAACTCGACGGTGCCTGCACCCTCGTAACCGGCGGCGCGGGCCAGGTCGGCCGCGGCACGACGGAGTTCCAGATCCTGTTCGAGGGTCATCGCGGTGGAGGCCGATTCCTCGAGCACCTTCTGGTTGCGTCGCTGGAGCGAGCAGTCACGGGTACCGACGGCCCACACCCCGCCGTGCTTGTCCGCGAGGATCTGTACCTCGACGTGGTGCGCCTCGGTCACCATCTTCTCGAGGAAGACGGTGTCGTCACCGAAGGCGGCCCCGGCCTCGGCGCGGGCGCGCGTATAGGCCAGCTCGAGCCCGTCGAGGTCGCGGACGACCCGGATGCCGCGGCCCCCGCCGCCTGCGGTGGCCTTGACGACCAGCGGGGTGCCGATGCGCTCGGCGTGCTCGCGGGCGGACTCGACGTCATCCACCGCGCCGCCGCTCCAGGGGGCGACCGGCACGCCGGCCTGCTCGGCGAGCAGCTTGGCGCCGATCTTGTCCCCGAGGGCGCGCATCATGTCACCGCTCGGACCGATGAAGGTGACGCCCTCGGCGGCGCACCGGTCAGAGAAGTCGGCGTGCTCGGCGACGAAACCCCAGCCGACCCAGGCGGCATCGGCCTTGGCTGCGATCAGGGCCCGCGCGAGCTCGTCGTGGTCGAGGTAGGGCGACCGTTGCCAGGCGGGCTCGCCCGGGCCCGGACCGATCCGGACGGCTTCGTCCGCCTCCCGGACGAACATCGCGTCGCGCTCGGCCTCGGTGTGCAGCGCGATGGTCCTCGGTCCCGCCCCGTCGCGGTCGCGGAGCTCGCGGACCGTGTGGATCAGGCGCATCGCGGGTTCGCCACGGTTCACGATCGCGATGCGGTCGAACACGAGATCCTCCTCGGGGCGCGGGGTGCGGCTACCGCGTCGGGCGGCCATCGTAGACCTGACGTCGGCGTCAGGTCCGGGACCGCCCGATCGCGGGTACGCGGTGGGTTGGGGTCCGGGGCCTACCCTCACCGGTCGACGGCCTCGACGAACGGTCTCTTGCTGATGGTCCCGCTCTCCCTGCTCGACCTCGCCCTGGTCGGCGAGGGTGAGACGGTCGGAGACAGCCTGGCGGGCTGCGTCACGCTGGCGCAGCGGGCCGAACAGCTCGGCTACCACCGGGTCTGGTACGCCGAGCACCACAACATGGCGAGCATCGCCTCGGCGGCGACCAGCGTGCTGATCGCGCACGTCGCGGCGCACACGACGACGATCCGCCTCGGTGCCGGGGGCGTGATGCTGCCCAATCACTCGCCCCTGACCGTCGCCGAGCAGTTCGGCACGTTGGCGGAGCTGCATCCCGGTCGCATCGACCTCGGGCTCGGCCGGGCCCCCGGCACCGACCAGCGCACGCTGCGGGCCCTGCGGCGCGATGCGCGCGCCGCCGAGCGCTTCCCGACCGACGTGCGCGAACTGCAGGCGTTCCTCGGTGACACCTCGCCGATCCCCGGGGTGACGGCGACGCCGGGTGCCGGCACGCACGTGCCGCTCTACATCCTGGGCTCCTCGACGTTCGGCGCCGGCCTCGCCGCGGCGCTCGGCCTCCCCTACGCGTTCGCGTCGCACTTCGCGCCGGATGCCCTGGAGGTGGCGGTGGCCCGCTACCGGGCCGAGTTCCAGCCGTCGGCTCAGCTGGATCGCCCCTACGTGATCGCCGGCGTGAACGTCATCGCGTCACCGACCACCGCGGAGGCGAACGAGGAGTTCGAGCGCACGGTGCGCCGTCGGGTACGGCTCTTCTACGGGCGTGAGCGGCCGCTGAGCGACGACGAGGTGGAGCTGCTCATGGACTCCCCGGCGGGGGAGCAGGTGCGCGGGATGCTGCGCTACCACGCGGTCGGCAGGGCGACGGAGGTCGCCGCCGGCCTCGCGGACTTCGCCGAGCACGCCGACGCGGACGAGCTCATCGTGGCATCGGCTGCGGTCGATCGCCGGCGGGCGCTACAGACGATCGAGGCACTCGCCGGAGCCTTCGGCCTGAGCGGGGCAGCCTGAGCCGCACGACGGCGGACGGTCACGCCGATATCGTCCGCGCCCCCGGGAACCAGGGAGGGTCCGATGTGTCACCGCGCCACCTGCCGCGTCTGCCGCAGGGTGACCTGGGCCGGTTGCGGCCAGCATGCCCAGCAGGTGATGGCCAGCGTCCCCGCCGACGATCGGTGTTCGTGCACCGACGCGGATCGGGCCGCGGCGCGGAGTGACTCGCGACTGGGACGGCTGTTCGGGCGCTGAGCGGCCCGCACGGGAGGTCCCCTACGGACGACGGAACCCGCCGTCACCCGGTCACGACGACCTTCGCGCGCATCCACGGGTGCGGGGAGCAGAAGTACTCGAACTCCCCTGCTTCGGTGAAGGTGTAGGACCACGAGTCTCCGGCATCGAGCAGTCCGGAGTCGAACGATCCGTCGTCCGCGGTCACGGTGTGCATCATGGCGTCGTCGTCGTTGGTCCACGTCACCGTGTCGCCGACCTCCACCTCGAGGACGTTGACCGAGTAGTCGGCGGGGTCCTCGTCCGTGGCGAACTCGTCGGGGGAGTCGAGGTCCTGGAAGTCGCCGGAGCCGGGCAGGATGTCGATCTGGTGCTCGGCGCCGTCCCCGCCGCTCCCATCGTCCGTGGGGGCTTGCTCGGCCTCCTCGGGTTCGGTGGTCTCGCCGCCGGGTGTGCCGTCCGGGTCGACCTCCTCGAAGATCTCCGGGTCCTCGTCTCCGGTGATCACGATCTGGCCGATCGCGCCCTTGTCGAAGGCGCGGGAGAGCGCGTGGTCGACCAGAAGGACCGTCTGCGGTACCTGCGCCGCGAGGTCGACGACGGTGCCGCCACCGGCGGGGATCAGGGTGGTCTGGGACCCACGGATCGGCGGGTTCAGCAGCGCGGCCTCCGGGTAGACCGCATCCCAGTGCGACCCGATCGGATGGAAGCTGGAGATGAGGTTCAGGCCGGCGTTGACGAAGTAGATCCGTGCTCGCTCACCGACCGCCATCCCCAGGGCGTTGTCACCGGTAAGCGCCCCGACGGCGCCGTTGAAGACGACGTGGCTCGGGTCCTCGTCGGTCAGGGAGGCACGGTCGAGGCCCCGGACGTCTTCGCCATCGTCGGCGAGGTAGTACTCCGACTGCACGATGTACCACTCGTGGTCGACATCTGGCAGTGGCTCCGCGGGATCCACGAGGATGCCGCCGACCATGCCGCGGGAGATGTGTGAGGGGACGTCCCCGTAGGCGCAGTGGTACATGAAGAAGCCGGGGTAGAGCAGGCGCGCTTCGATCGTGCGCGTCTCCCCGGGCGCGACCGTGGTCGCCTCGGCTCCCCCGCCCTGGCCGGTGACCGCGTGCAGGTCGACGTTGTGCGGGTTCTGGTTACCTTCCGGGTTCGTGACGGTGAACCGCAGGACGTCCCCGACCCGCGCACGGATCACCGGTCCGGGGGTCCCGACGACGATCTGGTCATCGCCGCCGACCACCCGGTAGCCCCAGGTCTCGTGCTGGGTCCCGCTGGCCGGATCGATCGTCGAGACGTTCTCGACGACCTCGAACTCCACGTCGACGATGGCAGGCTCGCTGCGTGTCGCCGCCGGCGGCATCTCGGGCGCGGCGGCGACGTTGACCTCCTCCTCTGGTGCGAGCGCGAGCTCCGACTTCGGCACGAGGTCCGGTAGAACGCTGCCGTCCCCGGTGTCCGCTACCTCGGAGACCGGGGTGCCGCTCTCGGCGGCGGAGCCATCCGAAGAACCGTCCACGGTGGCTGCCGGGGTCCCTGGCTCGTCGGGGGTGGCGACCACCAACGCCGCGGCGATGCTGAAGCCCACCGCCGCGACGACGAGTGCGAGCATCTTCCCGGCACCGAGTTCGACCGTGTCCGCTCCGCCTGCCATGCTAGAACCTTTGTGAACAGCTAAACGTTTAGCGATTCTAACATGGAACGGGTCGACCGAGCGGTCTATCGTGGCTCGTGAACCGAGGCCGTGACGACCGGCCGTGGGACGGGGCATGCATGGACGACGAACCGGCTGGCCTCGTCCGCTGGCTGTTCGCCGCTGCCTGGAGCGACGGTGAGACGGGATCGCTGCCGGAACGGGTCGGAGCGGTGACGTTCCACTACGGCGGAAGTGCCCGGGAGACCGACGGACGAGCACTGCAGGACCTCATCACGGCCTACCGTGAGGCCTTCCCGGACCTCCGTTTCGTCGTGGAGGATCTGGTCGAGCGGGGCGACCGCGTCGCTGTGCGCTGCCGATTCACCGGCACCCACCGGGGGCGCTGGCGGGGCTTCGAGCCGACCGGGCGCACGGTGGATTTCGACGTCGCCATGTTCTTCCGGTTCGAGGGCGGGCGGCTGGTCGAGGTGTGGGAGGTGGACGACGCCGCCCGTCGGGACCGCCAGCTCGGTCTCACCTGACTCCTCAGCCGGCCTCGCCGTCCTATGCCCTGGCGATCGCGGCCCGGGCGAAGGCGATCAGGTCGGGGCGTCCAGCGGCCGGCCCTCGGCCTGGGCTGCGGCGAAGCGCATCCGGCCGAGCGTCTCCTCGACCTGCTGCGCCACGGCGGACAGCCGCTCAGCGTCCTCCCCGTAGACGGGTGGAGCACCGGCCGCCTCACGGACCGCGGCCTCGAGCACCGGGAGTGCGGCGGGCGGATCGATGACGAGCAGAGCCTCGGCCCGTGTGTAGCGCGTGAGCGCTCGCACCGATGGATTGCCGTGCCGCGGTCGCCCATCCAAGGGCCGTCTCGAGGTCACCTGCCAGCCCGGCGGCCCAGCCAGCCATGCCGGCCACGGTCGGGAACAGCGGATGAGCTGAGGCCCCCGGCAGGGAGGCGGCCACCGTGTTCGACTGACCCGGTGTGATCGGGGACCAACGACCCGCCGCGGTTGGGCCAGCGTCCCTGGAAGCGGGCGCAGGTCGGCGGGAAGCTCGCTCGCGGGCGCGCACTCCTCTGTCCCCCACGCCCGTCGTTCGAGCGGGGCTCGTCGTGAAGCTCCTTGCCGGGTTCCAGCTGGTCACCGGGATCGGGATGGTCGTCCTGTGGACGGCGCTGTTGGCCACCTCGCAGGTCCCTGAACTCGCGGCCGGATCCGTTGCCCTCTTCGGCCGGCCGTGCCTGCGGGATGTCGCCGGGGACGCACGGGTCGACGGGTAGTGCCATGGGCGTGAACGTCGACGATCCCCCCGACCCGGTCGGCATCGCGTCCGTCGGACGACCGCTGCCGCTGGCCTACACCGTCGCGTTGGCCAACGTGCTCGTCGCGGCGACGGCGTACGGTCTCCTGGCCGAGGGGGCCTACCCCGCCCCCGCGGGGGTTCCCCTGGTGCGGGGTGCCCTCCGGGCCCGTGCCGGCTCGCTGGCTGGGCACGTCATCTGGCTCTCGGTCTGCGGCTACACCACCTACACCAACCTGATGTACGTGGTCGCGCCCTACAACGACGCGTTGCTGCTGCACATCGCGGCCATCGGCCTCGCCACCTTGTGGCTGACCACGATCCTGTCGGTGTGGCCGGGCGGCCTGCCGGACGATCTGATCGTCTACGACCTCCCGAGCGCCGTGCACGTGCTGGATCTGGCGTTCATGCTGCCGGTCGTCGGCGCCAGCGGTGTCCTGCTGCTGCGAGGGCACGGGATCGCTCCGGTCCTCTGGGGTGCGATCACGGCGATCTTGGCTGCATGGTTGTTCGTGATCTCTCGGCGCTACCGGCCGGCAGCGGGGGCGTGGCTTCGCCCCCGGATCTGGGAGACCGTCCCGAACCGGCAACCAGGAGGGACCGCATGCGGTCACGGATCTGACCTCTGACCGCGGCCGAAGCAACTCCTCGTGCTGGTCGGGGTGAGCGTCGGCGGCCTCAGGCCTCCAGGGCGATGCGGATCGCTGTCCAGTGCAGCGCGACCGCCACGATGGTCAGGGCGTGGAACACCTCGTGGAACCCGAACACCCGCGGCCACGGGTCGGGGCGCTTGCGCGCGTACACGACGGCGCCGAGCGTGTAGGCGATACCCCCGGCGACGACCAGGACCGTGGCGGGCACGGACAGGCTGACGAGCGCCGGTAGCAGCAGGACCGAAACCCACCCGAGAGCGACGTACGGGGTGGCGACCAGCCACGCGCGGGCGTGGATCAGGACGTTGGCGATCACGATGCCGGCCACAGCTCCCGACCAGATGATCGCCAGCATCGTGACGCGGAACCATCCGTCGGTGGCCACCGCGAGCAGCGGCGTGTAGGTGCCGGCGATACCGAGGAAGATCGCGGAGTGGTCGGCGCGGCGCAGCGCACGTTTGGCACCCTCGCCCCAGGCGGGTACGTGGTAGATGGTGCTCACACCCAGCATGGCGCCGATCCCCGCGAGGTAGACGGTGACGGCCAACCGCTCCCCGCTGCTCGTCGTCGCGGTCCACATCGCCGGTGCGGTCACCGCCAGGAGGACCACGGCGGCGGCGTGCAGACGCCCACGGAGCAGGGGCCGGGTGAGCGGGGGCTGGGAAGTGTCGAGCGGCGCTCGAGCCATGACGTGCGCTCCGATCGCTGGGGGCCATCCGCACCGAGAGATGCGGTGAGCGGATCTGGGCGGGCCGGAACTTACGGTACCGTAACATCAGGTGTCGGCAGGTTCTGGAACTGCCCCTCCGGTCGGGGCCGCACGGTGCCGATGACGGTGGGAGAGATGAGGGACGAGCGTGGACCGGATGGGCACGGTGACGACCGGCCAGCTGCTGCGCGTGCGCAGACCGCGCAGACCAGGGTCGGTGCCCCATCCGCGGCCGGCGGGGTACGTCGTCGCGCGATGGTGTGCTCTTGTCGTGGTCGCGCTCGGTCTGGCGTCGGCGGTGAGCGGGATCGTCGGGGGTCTACCGGTGCCGGATGGGACCTTGCGGATCCCGGCAGGGACGGTGCTGCAACACCTCCTCCTGGCAGCGGTCGTGTTGTCCGCGAGCGCCGGTTGGACGCCGCGGGCCCAACGCCTCGCGGTGCTCGCCGTGCTCGTTCCCGCGACCGCGATCCTGCTCACCCTCGCCGCGCTCCTCGTCCCTGGTCTCGACCCGCAGCAGTTCCGCATGGTCGGAGCCGGGCAGGCAGCAGGGATCCACCTGCTGCTGGGATCGGCGCTATACGCGACCCCTCGGTACGGGGTGGTCCTCGGCGTCCTCCGGGTCGTCGGCCTGACGGCCGCCGGGCTCGGTTCCGCGATCGCGGCCGCCGCCTACGCCTTCGGTGGCGGCGGTCTCGCCCTGGTCACCCGGCTCGAACCGATGGGTCCGGCGACGGCGCTCGGCGGGATGCTCCTGGCCATCGGCGTCGTGGCGGTCGGACCGGAGCGTTGGCCGCTCCGCGCGCTCGTCCAGGCACCGTCCGACCGGACGTTGGTCGGACACCTGCTCCCGTTCGTCATCCTCGTCCCGGTGCTCGGACCTCTCGCCCGGGCAGGTGCGGATTTCCTCGGGGCCGCGGACCGCGTCACCGCGGGGTTGGCGCCGACCGTCACCCTCACCGCGATGGTGTGGGTCCTCAGCGTCGCGCTGGGTGACCACCGGCGTCTGGTCAGCGAGGTCGAGTCCCGCGACGCCCAACTGCTCTCCGTCCTCGACGGGCTGCCGACGGCGGTGATGCTGCGTGCGCCCGATGGCACCCTCCTGCACATCAACCCGGAGGGCGAACGCCACCTGACGCGG
Source organism: Nitriliruptoraceae bacterium (assembly GCA_040904745.1). GTDB lineage: Bacteria > Actinomycetota > Nitriliruptoria > Nitriliruptorales > Nitriliruptoraceae > T1Sed10-7. The sequence goes on along the minus strand of JBBDSW010000137.1, from coordinate 10,466 downwards.
CTCGGAGTGGGTGTCGATGCCGTTCGAGCCAGCCCGAGCAGCCTGCTCGACCACGTCGAGGTGATCGATGAGAGCGGACGGCCTTACCAGCGAGATCCGGAGCGACTCCCGGTCGTCTCGGCCATCCGTGATGGCCGCAGCACGGAGGCAACGAACGGCTACGCGCTCCCGGAAGGCGGCTATGCCTGGTACAGCGTGCGCGCGGCGCCGCTCACCTTCACCGACGGGACCGCTGGGACCGTCGTCACCCTCGACGACGTGACCGAGCGACAGGAAGCGCGTCACCGGGTGACGCTGGCCGAACGCTCGCTCAGGCTCACCTTCAACCATGCGCCGATCGGCATCGCGGTCATCGATCCGGACGGGCGGCTGCTCCAGGTGAACGCCGCGCTGTGCGACCTGCTCGGCTACGAGGCGGACGAGCTGATGGCGGGTGGGCTCGAGGATGCGATCCATCCCGATGAACGGGACGTCGACGGACGGCAGCTCGAGCTGTGGCTGTCCGGTTCACAGGAACGGTTCCTCCTGGAACGCCGCTTCCGCCACGCCTCGGGGCGGTGGCTCTTCACCCAACTGTCGGTGGCCGTGGTCCGCGATGACGACGGGAGCCCCGTCCACCTGATCGCCCAGATCGTCGATCTCACGGACCGCCGTGCGCTCGAGGAGGAACTCCGCCTCGCGGCGGTACAGGACCCGCTCACCGGGCTCGCGAACCGACGGGCACTGCTCCGCCACCTGGTCGAGGCCCGGCAACGGCAGGCTCGTGACGGCCCGGAGATCGGCCTGCTCTACCTCGACCTCGACGACTTCAAGGAGGTCAACGATCGGTACGGCCACGACGTGGGCGACCGCTTGTTGGTCGCGACGGGTGGGTGGCTACTGGCGGCGACCCGTGAGACGGACCTGGCCTGTCGCCTGGGGGGTGACGAGTTCGCGGTGCTGTGCGCGCCGGTCGATGGGCCGCGTGGGCTCCAGGAGATCGTCGCTCGTCTGCACGCCGACCGTCCCCCGTCCGTCCTCGTGGACGGCCACGTCGTGACCACGAGCCACAGCGTGGGAGCGGTCCTGCTCGAGCCGAACCAGGAGCTCGAGGAGGCGCTCCGACGTGCGGACGCCGAGATGTACCGCAGCAAGCACGACAACCAGGCCCAACGACCGTAACTCCGCGCGACGGCCCGGGACGGATGCCGACCGTGGCGGGTCAGCGGCCGCTACGGTCGGGCGTGGGCATCTGGGAGGTGCCCGGACCGTGGAGAACGGAAGAGGGGGAGTGCCATGGCCGCGATGGACGAGTTGGCCTACGCCGGTGTCAGGGAGTTGGCCGAACGCATCCGCTCGAGGGAGCTGTCGCCGGTCGAGCTGATGGATGCGGTCGTCGCTCGCATCGAAGCGCGCAACCCCAGCCTCAACGCGCTCGTATACACGGCGTTCGATGAGGCCCGGGAGGAAGCGAAGCGCGCGGAGGCCGATGTGGCGGAGGGCTCGCCCCTCGGGGCCCTCCACGGCATACCGGTCGCGATGAAGGACCTGTTCGACTTCAAGCCGGGCTGGCCGTCGACACTGGGCGGGATCCGCGCACTGAAGGACTTCAGCATGGACGCGCGATGCGTCTTCGTGGAACGGGTGGAGGCCGCCGGGGCCATCGTGGTGGGGAAGACCAACTCGCCGGTGATGGGCTTCCGGGGGACCTGCGACAACCCGCTCTTCGGCGCGACCCGGAACCCCTTCGATCTGGAGCGCAACCCGGGCGGCTCCTCGGGTGGCAGTGCGGCTGCCGTTGCCGACGGGCTCCTACCCATGGCCGAGGGAACGGACGGTGGAGGATCGATCCGGATCCCAGCCGCGTGGTGCTCCCTCTATGGCTATCAGCCGTCGTTCGGTCGTGTGGCCAGCGTGGTGCGTCCGAACGCGTGGGGCAACACCATGCCGTTCCTGTATGAGGGTGCGTTGACCCGCAGCGTCGAGGATGCTGCGCTGACCCTCAACGTCCTCTCCGGCTCCGACCGCCGTGATCCGTTCAGTTGGGACGACGACACCGACCTCACGACGGTTCTGCACCGACCGCTGACCGGGAAGCGCATCGCCTACTCCCCGGACCTCGGCGTCTATCCCGTCGACCGACGGGTCGCGGGCGCGGTGGCCGGAGCCGTCGAGGCCTTCGAGGAGGCGGGTGCGCACGTGGAGCAGATCGACATCGACCTGCCATACACCGCGGTGGAGCTGGCGGAGCTGTGGAGCCGACACATCATGCTGGTCAACGTCGGTGCGCTCGAGAACTTCAAGGCGAACGGCCTCGACCTCATGCGCGACCACCCGGACGACTTCCCACCGAAGTACCGGATGTGGGTCGAGACGGCACGCCGGCAGACCGTGCCGGAGCTCCTGGCCGACTACAACCTGCGCACGGAGGTCTATGACGCCATCGCCGGCGTCTTCGAGCAGTACGACCTCCTGGTGGCCCCGACGCTGGCGACCCTGCCGGTCAGGAACGCGCCCGTCGCCGGGGAGACCGTCGGGCCCACGGAGATCGAGGGTGTCGCGGTCGAGGAGCTCATCGGCTGGTGCCTGACCTTCTTCACCAACTTCTCCGGCCACCCCGCGGCCAACGTCCCGGCCGGCCTGGTCGAGGGACTCCCGGTCGGGATGCAGATCATCGGGGACCGGTACGGCGACGCCGACGTGCTGGCGGCGAGTGCCGCTTTCGAGCGGATCCGTCCGTGGCATCATCACTACGAGCGGTGCGCGGGGAGGCCACTGACCGCGGGTGTATAGGCGAGACTCCGGGGACCGTCTCTGGATCGGGGGTGATCACCGTGACCATGGGCGCACGGCCGACCCGCACGCTGGTGGTCGTGGTGACCTTCTTCGCGGCGGCGATACTGTTGGCCGGGTGTGCGGCCGGGCCGAACCCCAGCGCAGGTGGCGGTGAGGCGGGGTTCTGGTTCGGACTGTGGCACGGGCTGATCGCTCCGGTGGCGTTCGTCATCTCCCTCGTCCGGGACGGCGTGGGCATCTACGAGGTGCAGAACAGCGGCGCCTGGTACGACTTCGGGTTCGTGGTCGGTCTCGGGTTCCTGGTCGGTGGCGGGTCGTCTGCGGGCCGGTGATGTCGTGACCGACGCTGAGCAGCGGCTACGGGCCGAGCTGACCTCGCTGGAAGCTGGTCTCGACGTCCTCATCGACCGTGAGAGCGATGGCGGCTGGCTCTCGATGCTCGCTGGGACGGCACGAGAGCGGGTCGAGGCGGCGCTCGTCCGTCGTCGGGCCGCGGGCGAGGGCGGGCCACCGAGGGAGGGCCTCGACCTCGATGCTCGGGTGGAACTCGTGTGTGAGCTCGCCCTCGCAGAGCGCCTCGGGTTCCCTTCTCCGGCGGCCTTCGAGAGCTGGTGTGCGGAGGTGGAGCAGGCGCGGGACGCGGTGGGTGACCCACGACGCACCACGGCGTTGCTGACGGAGATCCGTGCCGTTGGCGAGCGCGTCTGGGAGCTCGCGGACTCCGAGGCCGGGCTCCTCGAGGCGTTCGAGCGGTCCCGGATCACCCTCGCGGATGCTCCCGAGGCTGAGCTGATCGGCCCCGGAGCGCTGACCCCGTTGCCGGTGAGGACGCCGGCATCCGTCTTGACCGCGGAGAACCCCGGTGGGGTGCGATCGTCAGGTGCTGACAACGACCGACGGACCGCGGAGCTCGAGGCGTTCCTGCGGGAGCGGGGTGTCCATCCGCGCCGCGTGGTGGCCGGCAGCGGCCGCTGGCGAGAGCGGGGATACCTCGTCGCGAGCGCACAGCTCCCCTTCGACGACGTGCTCGCGCTCGCGCGGCGCTTCGGGCAGCACAGCGTCTTCCGCCTGACCGAGGCGGCTGTCGAGATCATCCGCGTGGCGGACGGGGTGACGCTCAGCCGCCGGCCACGCCGGTCCGGCGGTGCCGGTCCCGCCCAGGGTCCCTGACCCGGTCACCGCGGCAGGTAGAAGGTGAGCAGGTCGGCGGTCAGCGGTGGGAACAGGGCCGCTATGAGCTCCCGCTGGCGCCCGAGGAGGCAGTCGGGGAGGCGCTCCTCCAGCCCGAGCGCGCCGTAGGTGCCCAGGAGGAGCGAGGCGATCGCGTCCGGAGGGACACCGCTCCCACCCTTGCTGACGGGCGCCTGCTCCGGTCCGCCTTCCTCCAGGAGCTCGAAGGTCCCGTGCCGATCCGGAACCGGAGGTGTCGACGCCAGGTCGAGAGGAGGACCACGTGCTCGTCGTCCAGCCCGGACCCGGCGAGGCGGAAGGTCAGAACCGGGGCGAGGTGGCTGAGGAGCGCTCCCGGCCGCTCCACGCGGGCGTAGTACCACGCCGCCGGCTCGTCGGGCGGTGCCAGGAGGTCGGTCACGACCGGTGGTGTGCTCGCCCGGT
>JBBDSW010000137.1:3938-5977 GCA_040904745.1 Nitriliruptoraceae bacterium | reverse complement strand
GGCTCGTCGGGCGGTGCCAGGAGGTCGGTCACGACCGGTGGTGTGCTCGCCCGGTCCTGGACGGCGAGGGGCGCGCGGTAGCGGGCCTGTGCGTGGGTGAGCAGCCCGAGGGCTGCGTCGTCGTCGTGGACCGCCAGCACGGCTCGCTGTGCGCCATCCGCAGGTCGGTGCCGAGCTGGGCCCGATCCTGGAGCCCCCGCAGCTGCGGCAGATCCTCGAGGGTCGCCCGACGGACGGCCGTCCCTGCGGTCGATGCGGGGGGCGTGGTCAGCTCCCGCCAGGCGGGCATCGGCTGGATGTACTCGTACCCGAACTGCCGGTAGAAGTACGGGATGCCGATCATGACCTGCAGGAGATGTCCACGGTCGCGGGAGCGCTCGTGCGCCCAGCCCATCAGGGCACACACCAGGCCACGTCCCTCGTAGGCCGCATCGCCCCGCTCAGCGAGCAGCGCTGCGGCCCGCGGGAGATCGGCCGGCGTCGCCTCCCGGAGGAGGAGCCCGTTGGAGAGACCCGCGGGCGAGCTCATCGCCCGTGCATCCGGCAACGGACCCGCAAGGTGGTCGCTGTATCGGCCGACACGTCGATGTCCGCGGGGGTGTCGACGAGGTGGTCGGCGGCACCGAGGGCCGAGGCGGCATGCGACGTCACCACACCGATCGTGGTGCACCCGGCGGCTGCACCCGCTGCGAGTCCGGCTGGCGCGTCCTCGATGACCACGCACTCCGCGGGTGGCACACCGAGGCGCTGAGCGGCGAGCAGGTAAGGGGCCGGGTCCGGTTTCCCCCGGTCGACCTGTTCCCCGGTCACGAGCACCGGCGGGTGTGGCAGGCCGACCGCTCGGATCCTGGCCATGGCCACCGGCGTCGTTCCGGAGGTGACGATGGCCCAGGGACGACCTTCCAGCGCGCCGGCGAGCGCCAGCGCGCCGTGGATCGACCGGGTCCCATCAGCGGCACCGGCGGCCTCGTCCGCTTCCACCCGTCGCGCCTCGCGCTCGAGCTCCTCTGCGGACATCTCCGGCACGGCGCGCATCATGATGTCCACCATCCGGCGGCCGTGCAGATCGACCAGGAGCGCGTCCCCGTCGAGGCCGTGGCGGTCGGCGAAGGCACGCCAGTGCCCCTCGACGGCGGCGGTGGAGTCCACCAGGACGCCGTCGAGATCGAAGAGCACCGCGGCAGCGGTGATCGTGCAGCGTGCAGCCACGGGCGTCGCTCCCGTTCCTCGTGTCCGTCCGGTCAGTCCGTACTGAACCGGAACACGGTGTTGTGCTCGTAGGTCTCCCCCGGCCGCAGGATGATCGAAGGGAACTCGGGATGGTGCACCGCGTCCGGCGGGTACTGCGGTTCGAGACACACCCCACCGAAGCGGTGGTAGGAGAGGCCATGCTTGCCCGTGTGGCCGCCCAGTCGGTTCCCGGTGTAGAGCTGTACGCCAGGCTGGTCGGTCTCGAGCTCGAGGCGACGGCCGGACGCCGGATCGCGCAGGCGCGCCGCCGGCTGGATCCCGACTGACCTGTCGTCGAGCACGAGGTTGTGGTCGTATCCCAACGTCGGTGGGGCGGACACCTCGTCGATCCGATCTCCGATGCGTCTCGGACGCTCGAAGTCGAGGGCGGTGCCGATGACCGGGGCGGTCTCGCCGGTGGGGATCAACTCGTGGTCGGTGGTGGTGAAGCGGGAGGCCAGCACCTCGAGTTCGTGGTCGAGGACGGTGCCCGCTCCCGCGCCGGCGAGGTTCCAGTAGGCATGGTTGGTGAGGTTCACGGGGGTCGCCGCATCGGTCACCGCCTGATAGTGCAACGCGAGCGCGGTGCCGCGAAGCGTGTAGCGCGCGGTCACCTGGAGACGTCCGGGGTAGCCCTCCTCGCCGTCGGGCGAGGTGTAGGTGAGTACCACCTCGTCCTGAGCGGCCCGTACGACCTCCCAGAGCACCTTGGAGAGACCGCGCTCGGGCCCGCCGTGCAGGGCGTGCGGAGGCTCGCCGGCAGCCAGCTGGTAGGGACGGCCGTCGAGTCGGAACTCCGCTCCGGCGAT
>JBBDSW010000137.1:2270-3838 GCA_040904745.1 Nitriliruptoraceae bacterium | reverse complement strand
GCGATGCGCACGACGATGCCGGCGTCACCGAGCAAGGTGAACAGGTGGGTGCGTTCCCCGTCCTCGGTGGCTCCGAACGGCGTGCTCACAGCCCCTGTGCCAAGCGGTGGTACGCCTGGTTCCAGCGCAGTTCCTTGGTGAAGCGGGGCACGGTGGTCTCCTCGTCGATCAGGGCCAGCTCGGTGGAGGCCATCTCGGCGAAGTCGTGCAGAGCGTCGAGACCGACCGCGGTGCTGAGCACGGTGTGATGCGAACCGCCGGCGAGCAGCCACGACTCCGCCGCGGTTGCGAGGCTGGGAGCAGGCTGCCATACCGCCCGCGCGACCGGTAGCTGGGGCAGCGGCTCGTCGGGCGGAACGATCTCGATCACGTTGGCCGTGAGCCGGAACCGGTCGCCGAGGTCCGCCAGTCCGACGACGAAGCCCTCGCCCGGCGTGGCGTCGAAGACCAGACGGACCGGGTCCTCGCGGTCGCCGATGCCGAGCGGGTGGATCTCCAGTGTGGGCGTGTCGGTCGCGATGCTCGGGCAGACCTCGAGCATGTGGGCGCCGAGTACCTTCGGTGTGCCCGGGCCGAAGTGGTAGGTGTAGTCCTCCATGAACGAGGTGCCGCCGTCATGGCCGTCGGACATGGTCTTGAGGATGCGGAGCAGCGCCGAGGTCTTCCAGTCACCCTCGCCGCCGAAGCCGTACCCGTCGGCCATCAGTCGCTGCACCGCCAGGCCGGGCAGCTGCCGGAGTCCGCCGAGATCCTCGAAGTTGGTCGTGAACGCGGTGAAGTCACCGGCGTCGAGGAAGGATCGAAGACCCAGCTCGATACGGGCGCCGTAGCGCAGGGAGTCGTGGCGATCCCCGCCGGCACGCAGCTCGGGTGCGACCGCGTAACGCTCCTCGTACTCGGCGACGAGCGCATCCACCTCGGCATCCGAGGCCGCATCGACGGCGGCCACCAGATCGTTGACCCCGAACGCGCGGACGGTCATGCCGAACTGGATCTGCGCCTCGACCTTGTCCCCCTCGGTGACCGCGACGTCGCGCATGTTGTCACCGAAGCGGGCCAGCTTGAGGTTGCGGGAGACGTGGTAGCCGAGCGCGGCCCTCCCCCAGGTCTCGATCCTGCTCACGACCGTCGGGTCCTCGGCGTGGCCGGCGACGACCTTGCGCGAGACGCCCATGCGGGTCTGCATGTAGCCGAACTCACGGTCCCCGTGAGCCGCCTGGTTCAGGTTCATGAAGTCCATGTCGATCGTCGCCCACGGCAACGACCGGTTGGCCTGTGTGTGCAGGTGGAGGAGCGGCTTCTCCAGCGCACCGAGACCGCCGATCCACATCTTGGCCGGAGAGAAGGTGTGCATCCAGGCGATGACCCCGAAGCAGGCGTCGTCGGACGTGGCGTCCAAACAGACCCGCCGGATCGCCTCGGCCGTGGTCAACACCGGCTTCCAGACCAGCCGGATGCGTGCCCCGAACGCCCCTTCGAGCTGCTGGCGATCTCCTGGGATTGTTCCGCGACCTGGGCGATGGTGTCGTCACCATAGAGCGACTGGCTGCCGGTCAGGAACCAGACCT
>JBBDSW010000137.1:0-2170 GCA_040904745.1 Nitriliruptoraceae bacterium | reverse complement strand
TCGAACTTCTCGACCCCCTCGCGTTCGAGCACGGCCACGACGTCGTCGTAGTCGACCCCCACCTCGGCCAGGGCCGCCAGGTCTGCCCGGGCGGCGTCGGCGAACGGCGTCAACGTGTCGCCCCGGATCTCGCCGTGGTCGGCGACCGCATCCAAGGTCGCCTCTGGCATGGTGTTGACCGTGTTCGGCCCGACCAGTTCGGTGACGTAGCGGGTGTCGTCGTAGGCGGGATCCTTGACGCCGGTAGAGGCCCACAGCGGTCGTTGCAGGGTCGCGCCGGCCGCGGCGAGCTCGGCCCACCTCGGTGAAGCGACGACCTCCTCGTAGAGCTCATAGGCCAGTCTGGCGTTGGCGATCGCCGCCTTCCCCCGCAGTTCCTGGGCGCGCTCGGTCCCGCTCGCGTCCAGGCGTGCATCGATCTCGGTGTCGACCCGGCTGACGAAGAACGATGCGACGGAGTGGATGGTCCCGAGGTCGTGCCCGGCTGCCCTGGCTGCCTCGAGGCCGGCGAGGTAGGCGTCGATCACGGCGCGGTAGCGCTCCAGGGAGAAGATCAGGGTGACGTTGATGCTGATCCCCTCGCCGATGCACCGGGTGATGGCGCCGAGACCTTCGACGGTGGCCGGGATCTTGATGAGGACGTTCGGCCGGTCGACCAGCCACCACAGCGCGCGGGCTTCGGCGACGGTGCGCTCCTCGTCGCGGGCCAGCCGCGGGTCGACCTCGATCGAGACGCGGCCATCGATCTTGTCCGTCGCGACGAAGGTCGGGTGCAGGACGTCGCACGCCCACCGCACGTCGTAGGTGGTCAGTGCCCGGACGGCCTCCTCGACCTCGACCCCGCGCAACGCCAGGTCGTGCATCTGCGCGTCGTAGGCGGCGCCCTCGGACAGCGCCTTCTGGAAGATCGTCGGGTTCGTCGTGACACCGACCAGGTGACGATCGCGGATCAGGTCGCTGAGGTTGCCGGACGCGAGCCGTTGGCGACTGAGATCATCGAGCCAGATGGCGACGCCAGCGTCGGACAGGTCGGCCAGCGGGTCGGTCTTCGGATCCTTCATGGTCACTCCTGGAGCCGGGGTCGTCGAGGGGGGTGGAGACGCTAGCGCCCGAGGGTGCTCCAGCCGGCTGGCCGGTCGCTCGGAAGGGGGCCGGACCGCTGCTGTCGCGCAGGACCAGATCCGGTTCGATGACGATCTGGTCGGAGTCGAGCGTCTCGCCTTCCACCTGTGCGAGCAGGAGTTGCAGGCTCCGCTGGCCGACCTCCTCGAAGTTCTGTCTCACGGTGGTCAGCGGTGGGGAGAAGTAGGCCGCCTCGGGGACATCGTCGAATCCGACCACGCTGACATCCTCGGGGATACGAGCGCCGGCCTCGTGGAAGGCGCGCAGCACCCCCAGAGCCATCGAGTCGTTCGCCGCGAACACCGCGGTCGCCTTGCCTTCGGCTGCCAGCGTCCGGCCGTGCTCGTACCCGGCCCGTGCGCTCCAGTCCCCGGGCAGCACGGGAGGAACCTCACGGCCTGCTTCCAGCAGCCTGCTCTTCCACGCGCGTAGGCGTGCACGTGCTTCGAGCCAGTCGTTGGGGCCAGAGATGTGCCACACCGTCTCGTGGCCGAGGGAGAGCAGATGGTGGGTCATGCGGTCGGCCCCGGTGTACTGGTCGACCGCGGCGACGGGTGCGCCGCCGCCGATCCCGCCCTCCACGACCACCAGCGGCAGGGTGATGGCGAGTTGCTGCAGTGCGTCCACGGCGGCGCTCTGCGGGGCGATCAGGATGATCCCGTCGACCCCTTGCGTGCGGAGTCGGCCGACGGCCTCGTGGAGCGAGCGTCGGTCGAGGGTGCGCATGGTCGCCACGCTGACGAAGTAGCCGGCGGCCTGGGCAGCCACCTCTACCCCGTAGAGGGTCGATGCCGGGCCGTAGAGCGTCGTGTTGAAGCTCACCACGCCCAGCGTCTTGGACCGACCGGTCACCAGCGTGCGCGCGGCGATGTTGGGGTGATAGTCGAGTTCGCGCATGGCGGCCTGCACGCGGGCACGCGTCTCGTCGCGGACGCCGGATCGCTCGTTGATGACCCGCGAGACTGTCATCTGGGATACGCCGGCCAGCTCGGCGACATCGCTCATGACCGGTGGTCGGTCGAGGTCTCTGGGGCGGGGCTGCTCTGGC
>JBBDSW010000136.1:0-26566 GCA_040904745.1 Nitriliruptoraceae bacterium | reverse complement strand
ACTAGCGTCCCCGTCCGCAGCCGGGCACCGTACTGGGACGGAGGGCAGCCGTGTCGGAGGTCAGGTGTGCGCTGCTCCCCGCCGGGCAGCGCCAGGAACTCGCTACCGCGGTCGTCGCGGGGGGCGGACGCGTCGTCGACGTCCGGGAGGCCGACGCGCTCATCTGGACCTCGACACAGGACGCGGACGTGCTCCGGGAGGTCCTCGACGACAACCCGCAGCTCCGCTGGGTGCAACTCCCGTTCGCCGGGGTGGAGCCCTTCCGGGCGGTCTTCGACCACGACCGGCTCTGGACATGCGGCAAAGGCGTGTACGCCGAGCCCGTCGCCGAGCATGCACTCGGGCTCATGCTGGCCGGGCTTCGCGGTATCAACCGTTACGCCAGCCGGACGAGCTGGTCGGAGCCGTACGGGAAGAACCTGCTCGGAAGCCGCGTCTGTCTGCTCGGTGGTGGTGCCATCACGCAGAGCCTGGTCCGCCTGCTCCTGCCGTTCGGCGTCCACCTCACGGTCGTCAGGCGACACCCGGAGCCGATGACCGGCGTCGCGGACGTCGTCGGGGTCGCAGACCGGGTGCGGGCGATGGCCGAAGCCGACGTCGTGGTGCTCGCCCTCGCGCTCACCCCGGAGACCGAGAGGATCATCGATGGGGAGGCGCTGCGCTCGATGCGCCGGGACGCCTGGCTGGTCAACGTGGCGCGTGGCAGACACGTCGATACCGCGGCACTCGTCACCGCGCTCACCGAGGGACGGATCGGTGGGGCCGCGCTCGACGTGACCGACCCCGAGCCGTTGCCGGCCGAGCACCCGCTGTGGCACCTCGACAACGCCATCGTGACCCCACATGTCGGCAACACCCCGGAGATGGGTCTGAAGCTGTTGTCCCTGCGCATCCGGGAGAACGTCGCACGGTTCGCCCGTGGCGAGGAGCTACTCGGACCGGTCGACATCGATCTCGGGTACTGAGCATGGGGCATCGACGACGGAGGAGGAGCCGATGACCACCCCGGAGGATCCGATCGAGGCCGCGGTGTTGGAGGCCGCGGAGGCGAGCGGTGTCCCGTTCGAGGTGATCGAGATCGATCCGGCACTCGCGGACACCGCCGCCTTCTGCGAGTGGTACGACGAGCCGCTCGAGACGTCGGGCAACTGCATCGTCGTCGCCTCCAAGGGCGACCCGCCGGTGCTGGCCGCCTGCGTGGCGCTGGCCACCACCAAACTCGACGTCAACAAGCGCGTGCGCAAGCTGCTCGGCGTCCGCAAGCTCTCGTTCGCTTCCGCGGACCAGACCCGCGAGGCGACCGGCATGGAGATCGGCGGGGTCACGCCGTTCGCGCTTCCCCCCGCACTCCCGCTCTACCTCGACGCGCGGATCCGTGACCTGGACCGCGTCATCGTCGGGGGTGGCAGCCGCCGGCTGAAGCTCGCGGTGTCACCGGACGCCTTGGCGGCGGTCGGTGGCGAGTTCGTGGAGGGGTTGGCCGTACCGCTGTGATCACGCGGTCGGCACGGTCGGCTTCCAGACGGGCCTCCTCGCCTCGAAGGCGGTGATGTCCGCCTCGTGCTCGAGGGTCAGGGCGACATCGTCGAGACCGTCGAGCAGGCAGTGCTTGGTGTGCTGGTCGATGTCGAAGGACTCCTCGACGCCGGGAAGATCGCCGACGGCAGGAGCACGCACCACCTGCGAGGCGAGATCGACCGTGACCTCCACGGAGGGGTCGGCGCCGATCAGGGCGAACAGGCGCCGCGTGACCTCCTCGCTCACCGGCGCGCACACGATGCCGACCTTCCCGCAGTTCGTCCGGAAGATGTCGGCGAAGCTGGGTGCGACGATCGCACGGAACCCGGCGTCCTCCAGCGCCCACGGCGCATGCTCCCGCGACGACCCACACCCGAAGTTGCGACCGGCGACCAACACCTCGGCACCCGCGTGCTCCGGTCGGTTCATCGGGAAGTCCGGCTTCGGGGTGCCGTCCTCGTCGTAGCGCCACTCGGCGAAGGCGAACGGGCCGAACCCCGTCCGCTCGACCCGCTTGAGGTACTGCTTCGGGACGATCTGATCGGTGTCGACGTCGTTCGCGTCGATCGGGCAGGCACGGCTGGAGATCGTGGTGACGGGTTCCATCGCTCGCTCCTCGGCTGACCCACGGTGGGTCGATGTGTGGTGGCGTCAGACCTGGACGTGTTCGCGGACGTCGACCAGCCGTCCCTCGATCGCAGCAGCGGCGGCCATCGCCGGTGAGACGAGGTGGGAGCGGCCCTTGAAGCCCTGGCGGCCCTCGAAGTTCCGGTTGGACGTCGAGGCGCACCGCTCGCCGGGCGCGAGCTGATCCGGGTTCATCCCGAGACACATCGAGCAGCCCGGATCACGCCAATCCATGCCGGCCTCGATGAGGATGTCGGCGATGCCCTCGGCCTCGGCCGCTGCCTTCACGAGGCCCGAGCCGGGCACGACCATGACCTCGAGGCCGTCGGCGACCTTGCGTCCCTTGACGATCTCGGCCACGGCGCGCAGATCCTCGATCCGGCCGTTCGTGCAGGATCCGATGAACACCTTGTCGAGTTTCAGGTCCTCGAGCCGTTCGCCGCCCTCGAGCCCCATGTAGTCGAGCGACCGCTGCCACTGGCGGGCGGTGCCCTCGTCCGGAGCCTGGTCGACCGTGGGGACGCGATCGCCGATCTTGATGCTCTGTGCCGGGGTGGTACCCCAGGTCACGGTCGGTGCGATCTCGGAGGCGTCGATGTGGACCGTGCGGTCGAACACGGCGCCCTCGTCGGTGGCCAGTGACCGCCACTCCTCGATGGCGGCGTCCCAGGCCGCCCCCTTCGGGGCCAGCGGCTTGTCCTTCAGGTAGGCGAAGGTCGTCTCGTCCGGGGAGATCAGACCCGCGCGCGCACCACCCTCGATGGACATGTTGCAGATCGTCATCCGCCCTTCCATCGAGAGGTCACGGACCGCCTCACCGCGGTACTCGATCACGTGCCCGGTGCCGCCGTCGACGCCGATCGTGTGCAGCACGTGCAGGATCAGGTCCTTGGCGACGGTCCCCTTCGGCAGGGGTCCGTCGACCTCGATCGCCAGCGTCTGCGGCATGCGCTGCGGGAGCGTCTGCGTGGCCAGGACATGCTCCACCTCGGAGGTCCCGATCCCGAAGGCCAACGCACCGAACGCCCCGTGGGTGGCGGTGTGCGAGTCCCCGCAGACGATCACCGCACCAGGTTGGGTGAGCCCGAGCTCCGGGCCGATGATGTGGACGATGCCCTGGTTGCGACTGCCCATCTTGAACAGTCGGATGCCGAACTCCTCACAGTTGCGGGCGAGCGCATCCATCTGCTTGGCGGACAGCTCGTCGGCCACCGGCAACTGCCCCTGGGTCTGACGCGGATCGGTCGGGACGTTGTGGTCCATGGTCGCCAGGGTCCGGTCGGGACGCCGGACGGTACGCCCGGACTGGCGGATCGCGTCGAAGGCCTGCGGCGAGGTGACCTCGTGCACGAGATGCAGGTCCACGTAGAGCAGATCGGGGACGCCCTCCCGTTCGCGGACGAGGTTGCGCTCCCAGATCTTCTCGACGATCGTCTTCGGCTGCATGGTGATGGGATCCTGACGTGGTGGCCGCTCAACTACTCCAGCGACTCGTCTGGCGGGTGGGGACGGAGCGATAGTCGACCTCTTCGGGACGCTGCACCTCGACGGTGACATCACGCGAGCCGGTCGACTCGGTGTAGGCCGCCGCGACATCGGCGACCAGTTGGGCTTCCTCTTCGGGGGTGTGCTCGGGCGGAACGTTCACCCGGATCACGGTCATCATGGGGCCTCCGGTCGGTCAGGGCTTGAACTCGGGGCTGCGGTGGACCAGTCGCCGCGAACGGTTCAACGCGTCGACGTACGCCCGTGCGCTCGCCTCGACGATGTCAGTGGAGACCCCGCGCCCGGTGAAGCGCTGTCCATCTTCCACCTCGACGGTGACCGTGACCTCCCCCAGGGCATCGATCCCTGAGGAGACCGCGGTCACCTGGAACGAGACCAGTGCGACCTCGTCCCGGCCGACGGCGCGGCGGATCGCACCGCAGGCCGCGTCGACCATCCCGTCTCCGGACTCGGTGGCGGTGACCACCTCGCCGGGCTGCTTCCCGATCTCGGCCGCGACCTCGGCTTCGGCCAGCCGGATCGCCACCGTCGCACTGGGTGGGGCAACGGTGCCGCCGGAGACCTCCAACGAGACCAGCTCGTAGTCGTCCGCGGCCTTGACGTGCGTCTCGGAGATCACGATGGCGCTGACATCCTCCGAGCTGACGAGACCCTTGCGATCTGCGAGCTCCTTGAACCGACGGAAGGCGTTCTGTGCCTCGGCATCATCGAGCTCGAACCCGAGGTCCTCCACGGCCTTGAAGAACGCGTGGCGGCCGGAGTGCTTCCCGAGGACGATCTGCGACCCGTCGGCGCCGACGTCCTCGGACGCCATGATCTCGTAGGTGAGCCGATCGGCCATGACCCCGTGCTGGTGGATGCCGGACTCATGGGCGAAGGCGTTCTCTCCGACCACGGCCTTGTTCTTCTGGACCCCGTAGCCCGTCAGGCTGGAGACGAGCCGCGAGGTACGGGTGAGTTCCGGCGTGTGCAGCCCGTGATCCACCTTGAGCAGGTCCGCACGGGTGCGGATCGCCATCACGATCTCCTCGAGCGAGCAGTTCCCGGCTCGTTCACCGATGCCGTTCACCGCCACCTCGACCTGCCGAGCGCCGTTGCGCACCGCCTCCAGGGAGTTGGCCACCGCGAGTCCGAGGTCGTTGTGGCAGTGAACGCTGACGATCACACCCTTGGCGTCGATGTCGGGGATGCGGCGCCTGAGCTCCGCGATCCATCCGCCGAAGTCGTGTGGCAGGGCGTAGCCGACCGTATCGGGGATGTTCACGGTGGTCGCACCGGCCTCGACCGCGGCAGCGACGATGTCGACGAGGAACGGGAAATCCGTCCGCGTCGCATCCTGTGGGGAGAACTCGACGTCATCGGTGTAGGTGCGCGCCAGGGACACCGCGTCGATCGCCTGCTGCAGGATGTCGGCCTCGGAGGATTGCAGCATGTACTTGCGGTGGATGTCGGAGGTCGACAGGAAGGTGTGGATGCGGTGGTGTTTGGCCGGGGACAGCGACTTCGCAGCCGCCTCGATGTCGCCGGGCATGGCACGGGCCAGGGCCGCGATGACCGGGGGTTCGCGCTCGTCGGTCTCCCCATCCGCGGCACCCGGGCCGCGGGCACGGCGAGGTGCGTTACCGACGGTCTCGGCGACGGCCTTCACCGCGTCGAAGTCGCCCGGCGACGCGGCGGAGAAGCCGGCTTCGATGACGTCGACGCTGAGCCGCGCCAACTGCTCGGCGATCTCGACCTTCTCGCGGGCATCCAGGGAGATGCCGGGTGACTGCTCCCCGTCGCGGAGCGTGGTGTCGAAGATCGTGACATCGCGGCCGGTGGCCGCGATCGCGTCAGCTGCTCGTTCGGTATCGACCGGTGTGCTCATGGGTCCTGCTCCTGCCACCGGAGATGGTGGCGACGGCTCGTATCCTCAGGGTGTGTTCCCCGGATGATGTCCTCCGCGTCGCCGTCGTCGTGGGGTCAGGACGGCGCCGCGGCATCAAAGGACGAGCAGCAGGAAGAGGCCCAGCAGCAGGGCCTGAAGCGCGTGCAGCATCCCGCGCCCGGCATCGGCCGGGTCGAGAGCGGGGCTGGAGATGTCGCGCATGGCGAGAAGTATGTCGGTCCCCACCCCTCGGATGCAAACCACCCGTGCGGTCACGCAGCCTCCGGCGGGGGTGGGTCGACGCGCAGCGCACGCGCTCATCGCAGCCGAGAGCGAGCACCTGGCGTGCCAGGATCCCAGACGGTCACGGACGGACCGCCACCTACTAGCGTTCCCGCCCCGCCACTCGAGGTCGTCGTGTCCATCCCTCCCCGCCGCGGAGCCGCCAACCCCGCCGACGGCGAGGCCGTCCTCGACGAGGCCATGGCCGACGCCGCTCACGCGGCCGAGCGAGCCGCCGTCGAGGTGGTCGACGTCGACGATCACGAGGGGGCCCGCGCCGCCTCCCGGTTGTTCGATGCGGTCTGGGGCCGTGAAGCGTCCGGAGGCGCGATCCTCGCCCCGGAGGCGCTGACCGCCAACGTGCACGCCGGTGGTCAGGTCAGCCTCGCACGGGACGGCTCCGACGGCCACATCGTGGCCGCGACCGCCGCGCTGCTCGGTCGCGACCACCCCGACGGCGCGGTCTTCCTCCACTCCCACGTCACCGGTGTGCTCGCTCCCGCGAGCGGACGAGGGATCGGTCGCGCGATGAAGTGGCACCAGCGAGCCTGGGCGCTGACGCGCGGTATCGCCCAGGTGCGGTGGACCTTCGATCCCCTGATCCGTCGCAACGCCGTGTTCAACCTCACGGTCCTCGGCGTCTCCGTGCGCGCCTACACCGAGGATCTCTACGGGGAGATGCCCGACGCCCGCAACCGGGGACTGCCGACCGATCGGCTCCTCGTGTCGTGGGACCTGGCTGCACCGCGCGTCCGCGCGGCCGCCGGCGGTCGGGCCGCCAGCCCCGACATCGACGCGCTGTCGAGGGCCGGCGCCGAGGTGGCCCTCGACGTCGCGGCGGACTCCTCGCCGGTCGTACACCGAAGCGATGCTCCACGACAGCTGCTCCGGGTCCCCGAGGACATCGAGCAGCTCCGGGGCCGGGATCCGGACACGGCCGCCGCCTGGACGACCGCCCTCAGGGAGACGCTCGGTGCCGCCTTGGACGCCGGTGCACGCATCTCCGGGATGAGTCGCGACGGGTGGTACGTCCTCTCGCGCTCCGGCGGGGTCCAGGAACTGGCCGCCCCCCGATGACCAGCGTGTCGGTCGGGCTCGCTCCCGTCGAGATCGAGGAGATCGCGCTGGTGCGGGTCAACATGCCGCTCGTCCGGGCGTTCACGACCTCCTTCGGCCGTCAGAGCCGGCGCGAGGCCCTCCTGGTCCGCGTCACCGCTGCAGGGGGCGTCGTCGGCTGGGGCGAGTGCGTGACACCGGCAGCCCCGGTCTACTCGGAGGAGTTCACCGACGGCGCCGCCCTGGTCCTGCGTGCGCATCTCGTCCCCACGCTGCTGCGAGCAGATCGGGTCGTCGGCGCGGACGAGGTGCCCAGCCGACTGGCACACCTGCGTGGGCACCGGATGGCCCGCGCAGCGCTCGAGGTGGCGATCCTGGACGCGCAACTCCGCGTCGCCGGCCTCGCACTGGCCGAGCATCTCGGTGCGGTGCGCGACCGTGTGCCGGCGGGCGTCAGCGTCGGCATCCCCGACGGCGGTGTCCCCGAGCTCCTCGACCAGGTCGCTGCCTACCTCGAGGACGGCTACCTCCGGGTGAAGGTGAAGATCCAACCCGGCTTCGATGTCGCTCCCTTGTCCCGGCTCCGTGACGCGTTCGGCTCCGAGCTCGCCCTCCAGGTCGACGCGAACGCGGCCTACGACCCGGAAGAGCCCGCCCACATCGCTGCGCTGGATGCGCTCGATGAGCTGGACCTGGTGCAGCTCGAGCAGCCCTTCGGGCCGGGCCGCCTCCGCGCCCACGCCCACCATGCCGCGCGCTGGCACACCCCGGTGTGTCTCGACGAGTCGATCCACGATGCGGCCTCCGCGGCGGATGCGATCGCGCTCGGCGCCTGCGGGATCATCAACATCAAGCTCGGCCGGGTCGGCGGGTTCGCCGAGGCGATCGCGATCCGCGACGTCTGCCGTGCCGCCACGATCCCGGTGTGGTGTGGCGGGATGCTCGAGACCGGGATCGGTCGCGCCGCCAACGTCGCCCTGGCCTCGCTCGAGGGGTTCGAGCTGCCCGGGGACACCTCGGCGTCCTCCCGGTACTTCGGGTCGGATCTGTGTGAGCCGTTCGAACTGGTCGATGGGCACCTGATCGTGCCGACCGACCCCGGCCTCGGGCGCACGCCAGCAGGGACGATCCTGGAGCGCGGGGAGGTCGAGCGAGTGACCCCCTGATGCGGCGAGGGTGGCCTGCACGGACCACCCCTCCCTCCCCGGGGAAGCGTGGCGGTGGATCGCGCGTTCCCTCCACCGATACCGTCCCCTGTGCGCATGTCGCACCCGCCCCGACCTCGAGGTCACCATCACCGTGTCCTGGTTCCTGCCGTCGCTCGCGGCCATCCCGTCCCCACCCCGTTCGGGTATCGAGATCGGACCGATCGATCTGCGCATGTACGGGGTACTGATCGCGCTCGGCGCCTACCTCGCCCTGCAGATGGCGATCAGACGCTACGAGCGGTTCGGCGGCGATCCCGAGACCGCCGAGAAGGCCGGGCTGATCGCCCTGTTGGGTGGCTTCCTGGGCGCACGGATCGGGTACGTGATCCCGCGTTTCCTGCCATCGGGCGCCCACGGCGAAGCGTTCATCGACCGACCCCAGGACATCCTGGCCATCTGGCAGGGCGGACTCGCCCTGTTCGGGGGTCTGATCGGCGGGGCGCTCGCCGTGATCCTCTACGTCCGTGTCAAGCGCGCGAGTGTCCCGATGATGGCGGACGCGATGGTGCCCACCGTCCCGCTCGCGCAGGCGATCGGGCGCTGGGGCAACTACTTCAACCAGGAACTGTTCGGCCGACCCACCGAACTCCCGTGGGCCCTGTCGGTACGCGACTCCGTGGCGGAGCGTGCCGGCTACCCGGCGGGCACCACGTTCCACCCGACGTTCCTCTACGAGTCGCTGTGGAACCTGGGACTGTTCGGCGCCCTCCTCTGGATCGAACGCCGCGGATGGTTCAAGCGTCGTGGGTCGCTGCTGTTCGCCTACCTGATCGGCTACGGCGTCGGCCGGACGTGGGTCGAGTTCCTGCGCATCGACACCGCGGCCCGATACCCATCGGCGTGGGGCCTGACGGACTGGGGGATCTCACGCAACAACTGGATCGCGATCGCCGCGGTCATCGTGGGTGTCATCGGTCTCCTGTGGTGGGAACGGCGCGGTTCCCCGAACGATGGCGAGACACCCGAAGACCCTGGGATGGCCGACCACGAGGGTGAGGCCCTCGACCCGCCGTCCACCAGCGACGACGAGGAGGCCTGAGGTATCCGGCTCCGGCTCCGGCTCCTCTCAGCGTCTCGAACTGCGGGGTGTGGGTGCGGCGTCGAAGCGGGTGGAGATCCCTTCCCCGCGGCGGATGCGTTTGCGGGCCTATCCCGTGTTGCGGCCGCTGGGCTGGCTGCTCGAACGCACCGCGATGAAGTGGAAGATGCAACGGGACTTCGAACGGATGATCCTGCCGAACTACAAGCGGATCGCCGAGCGACGGGCCGTTGCCTGACGCCTTCGTGCCTGCCCAAGCCTGCCGCGCGGCCGGATCCCGCAACGAACGCCTGTAGACCGCTCATGGGCATACGGGTCGGTGGTATCCAGCATCTGCGGTTCGAGATGCTCGGCGTGCTCGTTGTCGTGGTGACGGCGCTCGAAACGGGTCCAGTCACGGCAGCGACATGCACGGTCACCACCGCTGATCGCCTGACACCGCTCCCCGCGAGTCTCGTGCGGAAGCCGCTCGCCGGGCGACCCGCCGGACCACGCCAGCGAACCGTGCAGAACAGCCGCGATGACCCGGTCCATCGAGGGATCACGTCACGCAGCCGACCTCAGACCGCGGCGAACCAACCCATGGCTCCGCGTTCGGCGAGATGGCTCTGATGCGGATGGAACATGTATCGGCCCTGGACGGGCAGTCGGAACTCCAGGATGGCGCGCTCACCCTGCGTCAGGGCCACGATGTCGGTGTGCTCGTCCGGCTCGAGTGACGTACCCGACCGGATGACGTCGAACGTCTGCGCATGCAGATGGAACGAGGCAACGGGCTCGTAGGCGAGCATGTTCAGGAGGTAGACAC
Source organism: Nitriliruptoraceae bacterium (assembly GCA_040904745.1). Classification (GTDB taxonomy): domain Bacteria; phylum Actinomycetota; class Nitriliruptoria; order Nitriliruptorales; family Nitriliruptoraceae; genus T1Sed10-7. The sequence goes on along the minus strand of JBBDSW010000136.1, from coordinate 16,655 downwards.
GGACCAGCTCCCCGACCGGGACCCGGATCGGGAACCGGTCGTAGGCACCGGCGATCCCGTTGAAGACGACCAGTCCGTTGCGCCCAGCACCGTCGAGGTCCCACCCACCGAGCACCAGCACGACCTCGTGGGCGGGGGGCCGTCCACCCGGCGGATCGACGATCACCGCGCCATACAGACCCCGGCTGATGTGTTCGGCGATCGGGACGACGTGGCAGTGATAGGGGTGGAGCCCGAACGGCTCGGCCACCAACTCGTAGGTGAACGCCTCGCCCGGGGGGATCGGTTCCCAGCCGTCCATCCCCGGATCGTGCCGACCGTGCAGGTGCACGTTGTGGGGGTGTGAGGTGTGGTTGGTGAGGTGCACCCGCAGCCGGTCGCCTGCCGTGGCGCGGATGATCGGTCCGGGCACCATGCCGCCGTAGGTCCAGGCGTCGACGATCGCTCCATCACCGACCTCGACCTGGCGCTGGGTGACGGGAAGCTCGACATCCCGTGCCACCCCGTGATGGCCGTCGGGCGCGGGAGGGAACGTGACCGCATCCAGGTCGCCGGCCGCAAGCGAGACGGGCGGCCCAGCCGCATGCCCGTAGACCCCAACCGCGGTCCCGGCCGTACCCGCGCTCTGCGCGGACGACGGCGTGCTCCCGTCGTAGGCGGCCTGCTGGGCGTCCGCGGCCGCCGCATGGGTGCCGCCGTGGAGGAGGAACTCGTGGCCGAGGACCCCGCCTCCGACCGCGAACGCGCCGGCGATCCCCGCACGACGCAGGACGTCCCGACGGCTCCACACCGGCGATGACTCGGTGTCGCGATCGGAGACCGCCTCGGGATCGGGGGACATCGTCAGCCCGCCGCTCCAAGGCTGCCGGTGAGGACCAGCACCACCAGGTAGGACAGCACGCCTCCGGCGAGGTAGGTCCACGCCAGCCACCGCGGGATCGCGGCCGCCCCGAGGAGATAGGCGACGACACCGAAGACCGGGACCACGAGCACGATCAGCGACCAGCCGACCGCGACCGGGCGACCCACCTCCCCGTCTCGGATTTGGTTCGACAGATCCCACAGCGCGACCGCCAGCCACGCGGCGAGGACCGCGAAGGGCAGGACGGTCGCGTACAACCCGATCACCACCTGCAGCGCACCCATCACGTCTCCTCCGATCGTCTTCTACTCATAGCAAGCCCCCGGCGAGCGCGGCAGCTCCGAGGAGGAGCACGGAGGCGGACGCCCCGATCACGACCACGGTCCACCGCAGCCACCGGGGGAAGGTGGCACCGCCCGCCAGGAGGTAGGCGGGCGCGCCGACGAACGGGATGACGAGGACGCCGATGGTCCACGCCACCCGGGTCCACCGTCCGAGTTCCTCGCGTCGGGCCAGATCGACGAGGGCCAGGGCGACCCACGCGGCGAACAAGGCGAACGGGCCGAGCCATCCGAGCACCCCGAACAGCGTCGAGAAGCCACCGATCCCGATCGGCACGTCGCCGACGATGGCGACCAGCGTCGGTTCCACCACGAGGTCGTCGGGGGATGCGGGGACCGAGATGGCCGCGACATCGAGGTCGAACCGCTCGAACACCTCGACCGCTGGCTCCACCGGGGCATCGGCGCCACCCGGGAGTTGCGGCTGCTCCGGCGGCACCGGTGTATCCCGGTGATCGTTGACCGGCTGGAGCCCGAACTCGGCCTCGGCGACCAGGCCGACGAAGGCGAGGGTCGGCGCCAGGTCGTACCTCGACGGCAGCCGGTAGCGTCCGCGATCCGGGTCCGCATCATCGGCGTGTGCACCGGCGACAGCACCCGGTCCGCAGCCGGCGATCGTTCCCAGGGCCGCCGGCACCGTGCGCCGGGTGTCGTTGCCGCTGAAGCAGGTGCCGGTCAGCGCCGGGCCGGCCAGGACGAGATCGGCGTAACCGGAACCCTCGATGACGTTGCCCCGCACGACGTGGCCACCGCTCATCCAGAAGTTCCGGGACAGGTTCGGGCCGGCCGTCACGCCGGCACGCTCGTGGTTCACGATGCGGTTGGCGGTGACCAGGCTGTCGAGTCCCCCGGTCAACAGGACGCCGTTCCCGAAGGCCGACCACTGCAGGGCCAACGCCGGCGCGTCGTGGCTGTCGTTGTCGTGGATCAGGTTGCCGGCGATCGTGACCCGACCGAACGGCGGCCCACGTTGCGAGTCCAGGGTGTTCGGGACGATCCCGGAGACGTTGTGACGCCACACCGACTCGATGAGGTAGACCTCGGAGGCGTTGGTCCCCGAGTAGCCCATGCCGTTGTTCTCGGCCACGACGTCGGTCACGACGGCATCGCACGGGTCGCACTGGCCGATGTAGAAGCCGGCGTCCTTGGATCCGCTGGCGTAGCTGTGCTCGAACAGGCCGTCCGTGGAGTCGAACGCGTAGATCCCGTAGATCCCGTTGTTGTAGGCGGTGAGATAGGAGCCCCGGTACCCGGTGACCGCCGTCCAGTAGATGCCGTTGCCGGTCGTGTTGCGCACGGTGAGGTTCTCGACGGCGACACCATCGGCGGCGACGGTGTTGATCCCGAGCGGCCGCTCATGCTCACCGTCGATGATCACGGCGTTCCGATCGGTCCCCCGGACCGTCAGGTACGGCGTCGCGATGTCGACCTGCTCCTTGTAGGCGTAACGCCCGTCGGCCGCGCGGTGCGCGGGCGTTTCAGGTGCCGGGTCGATCAGCACCAGATCGCCGGGGTCGGCGGCGTCCACGGCGTTCTGGATCGTCGGGTGATCCCCCGGCACGCGTCGGGTCTCTCCGCTCCAGGAAGTGATCGGCTGGTCAGGGGCGTCCTCGCCCGCGGCCTGGTGGTCGACATCGCCAACCACGAGGGTGGCCGACATCCCCGCGGAGGCATCGTCGGGGGCGTGCAGGGAGCAGTAGAAGTCGTACACGCCCGGCTCGTCGAAGGTGATCGTCGTCTCGTCGCCCGGGTCGAGCACGTCCCCCTCGTCACCGCCCATCGCCCGTCCGGTGGACCACCGCCCGTCGACGTCGATCGCGTTGTGGGGGACCAACCCACGGTTGCGGACGCGGATCGCTTCTCCCGGTTGGAGACGGGTCACGTCGCGGGAGTAGAAGTTGTCCTCCATGTCGATGGTGACCACGTGCTGGTCCTCGCCACTGCACCCCAACAGGACCGCGGCGAGGATCACCCCGCCCACGACCAGACCAGCTCGTGCCACCCGGGACCTCCCTGTCGGTCGCTCCACGACCGTCCCTGGAACGGAACGCTAGCAACGTCTCCGTTCCGTTCGCCGGCGCACGCACGCCGTTCGGGATCGCGGCGGAGGCAGTTCACGAGCGCTCTCGACGCCCCTCCCGGTGGCTGCGGTCCCCGGGCCGGACGCCGGCGACGGCCAACGCGGTGACCCAGCCCTCGGGCGATGACGGGTCGGCTGGAGGGATCGCGTTGGCAGGACCGGGTCGGGTCGCCCAGAGGTGTGGCTCCCGGTAGCGCCCCTCGTCGCGTTCCGTCTCCAGGATGGCCGGCTTGATGGCACCATCGACCAGATACGGGCCAGAACCGGGCACCTCGGCATCCAGCCATCGCCGCCACGCGTCCAGGTCGGCGCGAGCCACCAGCGAGCGATCGACGCCGCGGACGGGATGGAAGCCCTGGCGCCAGGCCGTCCGGAGCCAGGGGTCGAAGGGTGCACCGTCGGCGGTGCGGAAGGCCGCGTACCGCGCGAAGGGGATCAACGGATAGGACGCCTTGGCATGCGGCCGAAGGAGGACGAGCAGGCGCTCCAGTCCGGCAGCACGACGCCGACCGTCGAGCTGCGCGAGGATCTCGCCGCCGAGTCCTCTGCCCCGCTCCCCGAAAGCGACGGTCACATCGAGCACCGTCAGCGTGTCCGCGCCCGCCTCGCCGGCCCGTGCAACGGCCTCCACCGCCCCGGCGGCCGGCGCGTCCCCGGGTGTGCCGTCCCAACGGAGGCGGACCGCACGGACGACCGCCACGGGGAGCTCGTCGGTGTGCACGACGAAGGTCAGCTCCGGGGCGCTGCTGGTCAGTCGGTCCCGAACATCGCGTGTGAGCTCGGCGAGGAACGGCGCGACGTCACGTTCGATCGTCACCGCCGTCGTGGCCAGATCCGGGTCGTCCTGCAGGCTGGACCACGCCGCAGCGATCTCCCCCCGAGGCGGCGCACCCGCATCACCCGGGGGCGAGGACGTGCCGGACCCGCCAGCGTTCACAGATGCAGCAGCAGCCGAGCCGGCTGCTCGCACAGGTCAGCGACCTCGGTGACGAACCGGCCAGCCTCGCCGCCATCACAGACGCGATGGTCGAAGGCCAGCGTGAACCGCCCGACGCGCCGGATCGCGAGCTGCTGATCCCCGTGCTCGTTCCGAACCACCCATGGTCGCTCGCGGATGGCCCCGATCCCGAGGATGCCGACCTCGGGATGGTTGATGATCGGGTCGCCGTCGTCGTTCCCGAACGCGCCGTAGTTGTTGACCGTGAACGTCCCCCCGGTCACCTCGTTCGGTGTCAGGGAGCCGTCGCGAGCTCGTGTCGCGAGATCGGCCAGGGCCGATGCCAGTCCCGCGGTCGAGCGATGGTGCGCGTCCTTGATGTTCGGGACGACGAGCCCCCGGTCGGTATCGGCGGCCACCCCGAGGTTGATGTGCTCGAGGAGGTGGATCTGACCGGGGTCTGACCCGTCGTCCGGCCGCTCGATGCGTGCGTTCAAGGTCGGATAGCGGCGCAACGCCACCACCGTCGCCCGCAAGATGAGGGCGAGTGGCGTGATCTTGAGGTCGAGTCCCTCGTGACGGGCCTGCTCGGTGAGCCGCTCGCGGAGCACGAACAGCTCGGTCAGGTCCGCGTCCCGCGAGCAGCTGGCCGAGGGGATCTCCCGTCGCGATGTCTCCATCTTCTCGACGATGCGCTTGCGTACGCCGCGGATGCGTTCGATCTCACCTGGACGTCGGCCACGGAACCCCGGGATCGCCTTCTCCCCGGACGATGCAGCCTCCACCGATGCATCGGCGGCCTGCGCCGCCGGGCGCTGCCCCCGGGCGCCGGCACGGGGCTCTGTCCGCGCTTCCTCCGCCGCCCGGACGTCCTCGCGCGTGACGCTGCCCTGCGGTCCCGATCCCGGTGCGATCGCCGCGAGGTCGACCCCGAGATCCTTGGCGAGCTTGCGGACCGGCGGCTTGGCCAATGGGCGCGCCGGAGCCTGTACGAGCGAGTCCGGGTCGTGAGAGGGACCCGAGGACCGGCGTCGTCGGCGCGGTGCCGCCTCCTGCTGCCCGTAGCCGACCAGGGGCTGCGGCTCCTCGTCGGCATCCAGGCCGCTGGACGCCCGGACCTCTGCCTCTTCGCCCTGACCCCCTCCCCCATCGGTAGCTGCCGAGGTGTCGATACGCACCAACAGCGCGCCGACCTGCAACGTCTCACCGATCTCCCCGTGCCGCTCCACGATCTGACCGGCGTACGGGGACGGGACGTCGACCACCGCCTTCGCGGTCTCCACCTCGGCGACCGCGTCGTTGAGGCCGATCACGTCCCCGACCTCGACGTGCCATCGGACGATCTCCCCGTCCTCGAGGCCTTCCCCGAGGTCGGGGAGGGTGAAGTCCTTGATGTCGCTCACGTGGCCTCCTCGTAGGGGTCCGGTCCGGCGGTGTCGACGGCGTGTCAGTAGGCGAGCGACCGTTCCACCAGGTCGAGGATCCGGTCCACGTCGGGGAGCCACACGCTCTCGAGCTTGGCGGCTGGGTAGGGCGTGTCGAACCCCGTCGCCCGCAGCACGGGCGCCTCCAGGTGGTAGAAGGCGGCCTCCTGGACCCGCGCCGCGATCTCCGCTCCGAGCCCGAGGGTGCGGGCCGCTTCGTGCACGACGATCGCCCTCCCGGTCCGTTCGACCGAAGCGACGAGCGCGGCGGTATCCAGCGGCGAGAGGGACCGCAGATCGAGCACCTCGAGGGACCACCCCTCCTCCTCCGCGGCCGTGGCGGCCTCCAGAGCGGTGCGCACCATCGGGCCGTAGCAGACGATGGTCACGTCGGTGCCTTCACGCCGCACCACCGCTTCGTGGGACGGCGAGGTGGTGACGGGAAGCTCGACGTCCGCCTTCATCCAGTAGCGCCGCTTCGGCTCGAGCAGGATGACGGGATCGTCGCTCGCGATGGCCTCGCGGGTCAGGGCGTACCCGTCCTCTGGCGTGCCCGGTGAGAGCACGGTCAGCCCGGCCGTGTGGACCCAGTAGCTCTCCGGGGACTCGGAGTGGTGCTCCACCGCACCGATACCACCCCCGTATGGGATACGCACAGTGACCGGGAGACGGATGGTGCCGCGGGAGCGGTTCCGGAGCTTGGCGAGGTGGCTGACGATCTGCTCGAAAGCCGGGTAGGAGAACCCATCGAACTGCATCTCCGCGACCGGGCGGTAGCCGTACATCGCGAGACCGATGGCAGTGCCGACGATGCCGGACTCCGCGAGGGGGGTGTCGAAACACCGCTCGTCTCCGAACCGTTCCTGCAGCTTGTCGGTGACCCGGAAGACCCCGCCGAGGCGCCCGACGTCCTCGCCGAAGACGAGCACCCGATCGTCCTCGGTCATCGCGTCGGTCAGCGCGCGGTTGATCGCCTGGGCCATCGTCACGCTCATGACGCACCCCCCGCGCTCCGACCACCGTCGGCTGGTGGGTCCTCCTCGCCCGCCCGGCGCGCGAGCTCCTCGGAGAGCTCCGCGCGCTGGGCCGCGACGTCGGCGCGCTCCGAGACGTAGACGTGATCGAAGAGCTCGAGGGGATCGCCGTGCGGCGCCTCGTAGATCGCGTCGCGCACGTGGGTCGCCCGCTCCTTGGCTTCCTCTTCGAGGGCCGCTTCGGCGCCGTCATCGAGGAGGCCTCGCGCGCGCAACAGGTTCTGCATGCGCGCGATCGGGTCGGTGCGTCCGGCCGCTTCGCGTTCCTCGTCACTGCGATACCGCGACGGGTCGTCCGAGGTCGTGTGCGCTTCCATCCGGTAGGTGAGAGCTTCGATGACCGCGCCACCCTCCCCGACGCGGGCTCGCTCCACGGCACGCTTCGTGACGGCGTAGGTGGCCAGCGGGTCGTTGCCGTCACAGCGCAGACCCGGCAGCCCGTAGCCGATCGCCTTGTGCGCCAGGGTCGGCGCGGCGGTCTGTTTGGCGAGCGGCACGGAGATGGCGTACTGGTTGTTCTGCACGAAGAAGAGCACCGGTGCCTTGGTGACCCCAGCGAACGTCATCGCCTCATGGGTGTCGCCTTCCGAGGTCGCCCCGTCGCCGAAGTAGACCATCGTCACCAACGGGTTCCCGTCGAAGCGTGCCCCCATCGCGAAGCCGGTGGCATGGAGTGCCTGGGTCCCGATCGGGATCGACAGCAGCGCGAAGTTGTGGGCGTACGGATCGTGGTCCGACAGCCACGTCCCCCGGAACAGGTGCAGGAGGTCTGCCGGGTCGACCCCGCGTACGACCGCCGCTCCCAGTTCCCGGTACGACGGGAAGATCCAATCCTCGTCACGCAACGCCCATGCGGAGCCGACCTGGGCGGCCTCCTGCCCGAGACAGCTCGCATAGACGCCCAGCTGTCCCTGTCGCTGCAGGTTGATCGCCTCGCGATCGATGCGGCGGGTCAGGACCATCGCCCGGTGAAGGCCGATCAGCGCCTCGTCGTCGAGGTCGAGCGGATTCTCCGGATCCTCGTGCAGGGTCCCGTCCGGATCCAGGAGGTGGACGGGCTCGTCCGGCGGCAACAACCGGTGCGGATCCACCCTCGGCTCCGTCCCGACGCCACGCACATCCTCGACCACGTGGGGTTCCCTTCCCGCTTCGGCGTGCACGCACGCGAGCGACGGTCGGCGACCTCTGGCCTGCTCCCAGCCCCGACCCTAGGAGGCAGCAGTCGCGGACGACAGGCATCCGTGGATGCTGCGCGGGACGTGCTCACCGCGGCGGGTCCACGCCTCGACGGAGATCGGACCGCGCTGCCGTTGGACCCCCGGTCGACGGCAGCGAGGTGGCTAGAGTGGGGCATGCACCGACAAGGAGAGCGTGCGGATGAAAATCGTTGCGGGGTTCCTGAGGTCCCCTGAGGGGAGGGCCGCACTGCGGCGCGCCATCGAGGAGACACGGCTACGCGATGGCGAGCTGCTCGTCGTCCACTCCATGCGGGGTGGGGAACGCGACGAGCTGGAACAGGTCATGAGCTACCGCGAGGAGTTCGAGCAGCTCGAGGCCGATCTGAAGGAAGCGGACGTGCGCTACCGGCTGGTCGAGTACGCGCGGGGCAACGCCCCGGCTGAGGACCTGCTCCAGGCGGCCAAGGACGAGGATGCCGACATGGTCGTGATCGGGATCCGTCGGCGCTCTCCGGTCGGCAAGCTGATCCTGGGGTCCAACGCGCAGGACATCCTCCTGCATGCGGACTGCGCCGTGCTCGCGGTCAAGGCGGCTCCGGAGGACGAGTAGCCGACGCCGCCAGGCGGGCATCCCCGTCTGGCGGCATGGATCAGTGACGCCCTCGACCTCTGCGGTCGGGGGCGTCACCGTCGTCGTTGCTCTCTGCGGCGCGTGTCCCCCGGGGGGACGGACGCCGCGGGTCGCTACACCCTTCCTCGGCGTCCCATGACCGCTCCGGCGACGAGGAGTACGACCCCCACAACCAGCCCGAGTACGACCAGATCGAACACGAAACCCAGCCCCCCGACGAGCAGGGCGAGGATGATCAGCAAGATGGCGAGGCTCATGGACGGCTCCTCGAACGGTGCGGTTCATCGCGCAGATGCGCGAAGAGGAGCAGTATGACCGGTCGCCGCTGACCCGTCAGCGGCAGGGGGCCAGGTGGCCCACCGTCGGGACGGTGGCCGAACGGCCCGGGTGGAGCACCGGTCCCTTGGTCACTCCGCGGCGGGCTCGGGGCTCTCGGAGACCGGGGCAGCACCCGGCGTGGCCGGTCCACCCATGGCGTGCACGCCCCCGTCGACGTGCACGATCTCGCCGGTGACCATGGGCATCCAGTCCGACAGGAGCGAGCACACCGCCCGTCCCACGGGTTCGGGATCACGGGTGTCCCACGGCAGTGGGGCCTGCTGGAGCCACAGGTGCTCGAAACCGTCGATCGTGCCGATCGAGCGCGCCGCCATGGTGTGCAGCGGGCCGGCCGAGATCAGGTTCGCTCGGATACCGAGCGGCCCGAGGTCCCTCGCGAGGTAGCGGTTGGCAGCCTCCAGGCCCGCCTTGGCCACGCCCATCCAGTCGTATCCGGGCCAGGCGAGCTGTCCGTCGAAATCCAGTCCGACGACCGCACCCGGTCCGACCGCGAGCAGTTCCTTCAGGCCGCTGGCGAGCGCGACGTAGGAGTAGGTCGAGACGTGCAGCGCCCGGCTCACATCGTCCCACGGAGCGTCGAGGAACCCACCGTCGAGACAGGAGGCCGGAGCGAAGCCGATCGCATGGAGCAGCCCGTCGAGCCGTCCCCAGCGATCGTTCAGATCGTCGGTGACCGCCGTGATGTGCTCGGGTTGGGTCACGTCCAGTTCGAGGATGTCGGGGCGCGGGTCGAGACGGGCAGCTGCCCGCTCGGTCAGCCGCATGCCCCGACCGAAACTGGTGAGGACGATCTCGGCGCCCTGGTCCTGGGCGACCCGCGCGGCGAAGAACGCGATGGAACGGGGGTCCAGGACCCCGGTGATGAGCAGCTTCTTGCCCTCGAGCAGCACGGTGACCTCCTCAGGCCTCGTTGGGGGATGCGGTCGGGATGACCGCGGGTCGCGCGGTGGAGGCGCCTGCCAGGTCTTCCACGTCGATGGAGCCGACCACGACAGCCATCGCCAGCCCACCTTCGTGCGAGAGTGAGCAGGCGAGCGGCGCGGGTTCACCGCGGAGGTAGAGACGTGGTGCGCCGTCCTCAGCCGTGCGCACCTCGACGTCGTGGAAGGGCAATCGAAGGTCACCCAGGGCCTTGCGAACCGCCTCTTTGGCCGCGAACCGGGCGGCGAGCCGGGCCCGCTCGACCTCGGATCCGCGCTCGACGCCATCCCGACGCGCGTCGGAGAGCTCACGTTCGGTGAAGACACGTCCGAGCAGCGCCGGCCGGCGATCGATGGTCGCGGAGAGCCGGGCGATGTCGACCAGGTCGCACCCGGTTCGCAGGGTCGGGTTCACCGCTGGCCCTCCTCGGACGCCCCGCCGCCGACCGGCGCGAAGGTGGTCGCGAGCTCGGAGCGGGAGAGCTCCGCCAGGCGCGCCTGCAGTTGCAGGTTGAAGCTGCGACGTGCCCGGGGGGTGTCCTCGGGTGCGGGGAACGGGCGACCGAAGCGGACCGTGACGGCGGCTCCAAGGGGACGCGGGCGTCCATCGACCGGCCACGCCCGCTCGATGCCTTCGATACCGGCAGGGACGACATCGACGGAGAGTTCCGCCGCGACCCGGGCGACCCCACTGCGCAACCGATGGACACGGCCATCACGACTACGGGACCCTTCCGGATACACGACGACACAGTGTCCTTCGCGCAGCAGCGCTCGGATGACGTCCAGTGCCGCGGCGTCGGCCTGCCCGCGACGCAGCGGCACCATCCCGAGCTTCGGCAGCTGGCGGCCGACGATGGGTGTGCGCGTCAGGCTCAGGTCGCCGAGGAAGTGGACCGGACGTCGGACCGCCAGTGCGAGCGCGATCGAGTCCGCATGCGAGCGATGGGAGGAGGCCAGGAGCACCGCTCCTTCCGCCGGCACGTGCTCCACGCCATGGGAGCGGACGCGGAGCCAGCTTCGAAGGATCGGACGCAGGATGAGGCGCCGGGCCGAGTGGGGACCCGGTGCCTTGGCGACCGGGACGGGCGAGCCCTCGGGGGGCTCGCGGCCATCCGCGCCGTCCTGGTCCGGTGTGCTCACGCGGGTGTGAACACGAGCGCAGCGTTCTGCCCACCGAACCCCATGGAGGTCGACAGCACCGCACCGAGCGACGCCTCACGCGGCGCCCCGGAGACCACGTCCAGGGGGATCTCCGGATCCTGGTTGACCAGGTTCGCGGTCGGCGGGATCCTGCCCTCGCGCAGCGCCTGGATCGCGAAGATGGCCTCGATGGCGCCGGCGGCCCCCAGCGTGTGACCGGTGACCCCCTTCGTCGAGGTGACCGCGATGCGGTCGGTGTGCCCCTCGAACACCGCTCTGAGCGCCCGGGACTCGGCCGAGTCGTTCAGGGGCGTCGAGGTACCGTGCGCGTTCAGATGGCCGATCTCGGTCGGATCCATCCCGGCGTCGGCCAGCGCTCGGCGCATCGCCAGGATGGCGCCACCCCCGTCCTCGGGCGGAGCGGTCGCGTGATGAGCATCGCCGGAAGCGCCAGCCCCAGCGACGGTGGCCAGCGCGGTGGCGCCGCGCGCCGCCGCATGTTCCGCGGTCTCGAGCACCAGGATCGCGGCCCCTTCACCGATGACGAAACCATCTCGGTCGACATCGAACGGCCGCGAGGCGGTGGACGGATCCGGGTTCTTGGTCAGCGCACCCATCTGCGCGAACGCGCTGACGGAGAGGCCGGTGACCCCGGCTTCGGATCCGCCGGCGAGGATCACGTCGGCGGCCCCGGCACGGAGCAGATCCCGGCCGAGGTGGATCGCCGAGGCCCCGGCCGCGCAGGCCGTGTTCACCGTCATGTTGGGGCCGCGCGCGCCCGAACGGATCGCGATCGTCCCGGCTGCCGTGTTGGACAGCATCTTCGGGATGAACATCGGGCTGACCCGCCCCGCCCCCTTCTCGAGGTAACGGGGGTACTCCTCCTCCCAGGTCTCCGCGCCGCCGATCCCGGACCCCAGCAGGATGCCGGTGCGATCGGCGTCGGCCCGGGTGATCGCCTCCTCCCCGTCCTCCGCGAGACCAGCGGAGGCGATCGCCTCGCGCGCGGCGATGAGGGCGAGGTGGGTGAACCGGTCCAGTCGTCGTGCGCTCCCACGACCGAGCTCCGCGTCAGGATCGAAGTCGGGCACCCGGCAGCTGAGGGTGACCGGGGTGCCGATCGCGGTCAGCTTCTCGTCCACGGCAGCAGCCGTGCGACCGGACAGCACCCCGGCCCACGCTGCGTCCAGCCCGCGTCCGGCCGGGCTCAGGATCCCGACCCCGGTGACGACGATCCGTGTCACGCCTGCTTCTCCTTCACCTTGTCGATCGCATCCTGGACGGTCTTGACGTCCTCGAGTTCCTCGTCCTCCAGCTTGATGCCCGTCTTCTCCTCGAGGACGAGGGTCAGTTCGACGACGTCGAGCGAGTCGAGGCCGAGTGCCTCGAAGGTCGCCTCCGCGGCGACGTCCTCGGCCGGCACACCGAACTCCTCGGTGAGGACCTCGGTGAAGATGTCGAGCAGTTCCTGGCTCACGATGGTGCTCCTGATCTGGGTGGGTGGATCGTGCGTTCGTGCAGGTCTACATCCCGGCTCCGCCGTCGACTGGGAGGACGGTGCCAGTGATCGAGCGTGCCGCGGGCGAGGCGAGGAAGGCGATCGCCGCCGCGACCTCGTCCGCCTCGACCGCCCGGTGGGTGGGGGCCATCGTCACCAGGGCTTCCCGGGCGGCCTCGTCGAGCTGCTCGGTCATCGCCGTGGCGACGTAGCCGGGGGCGACGACGTTGGCGGTGATCCCCTTGCGGGCGACCTCGCGCGCCAACGATTTGGTGAAGCCGATCAACCCGGCCTTGGACGCCGCGTAGGCGGTCTGTCCGACGTTGCCTCGCAACGCGACGACGGACGCGACACTGATGATACGGCCGCCCCGCGCGCGCAGCATCGGCCGAAGCGCTGCTCGTGACAGCAGGTAGGCACCACGCAGGTTCACCTCGACGGTGCGGTCGAACCGCTCGGGGTCGAGCCGCAGGAGGAGGTCGTCGTCGGCCACACCGGCGTTGTTCACGACCACCGCGAGGGCTCCGAGCTCCTTGGCCCGCTCGACGGCTCCGGCGACGCTGTCCGGGTCGGTGACGTCCAGGTGGCAGGCCTCGCCGGCGCCATCCAGGGAGCCGACGACCTCCTCTGCCTTGGCCCGGTTGCTGCCGTAGCCGATCAGCACGTGATGACCCGCCGCGGCGAGCGCCCGGCTCGTGGCGGCACCGATCCCTCCGCTGCCACCGCTGACGACCGCGACCGAGACGCTCATGCCGCCTCCTGCCACGTCAGGAGACAAGCGGCCCAGGTGAGCCCAGCGCCGAAGGCGGCCAGGAGCACCGTGTCACCCGCCGAGAGCCGGCCCTGGTCACGGGCGTCCGCAAGCGCGAGCGGGATCGATGCCGCCGAGGTGTTCCCGTGGCGATCGACGGAGACGTGGTTGCGTTCGGCGTCGAGTCCGAGCCGGTGCGCCACGGCGTCGAGGATGCGGACGTTCGCCTGGTGCCCCACCAGCAGATCGACGTCGCCCACCTCCAGGCCCGCTCGCGAGAGCACCTCGCGCGAAGCCTGAGCCATCCGCGTCACGGCGTTGCGGTAGACATCTCCGCCTCGCATCGTGAGGTACTGGCTGCCTTCGGCGAGGACCGCGTCGTCGACCGGACGACGCGAGCCGCCGGAAGCGGTCCACAGCATCGACGGGTCGGTGCCGTCCGCGCCCAGTGCGAAGGGGCCGAGGTGTCCGCTCTCGTCGGATACGAGCACGACCGCTCCCGCACCGTCGCCGAACAGCACGGCCACGCTCCGATCGGTCGGATCGACGATACGGGTCAGCGCCTCGGCCCCGATGACGAGCACCGCTCCGTCGCCGGTGGCCAGCAGGCCGGCGCCGACACGCAGCGCGTAGATGAACCCACTGCACGCGGCGTTGACGTCGAACGCACCTGCCTCGCTGCCGAGCTTGGCCGCCACCAGCGGGGCCGTGCCGGGGATCGTGTGATCCGGCGTGGTCGTCGCGACCACGATCGCGGTCACATCCTCGATCCCGAGACCGGCGTCCTCGAGCGCAGCACGCGCCGCGGCGGCCGCCAGGTCGGAGGTGGCTTCCTCGGGTGCGACCACGTGACGTTCGCGGATGCCGGTGCGGGTGCGGATCCACTCGTCCGAGGTGTCCATGACCTTCGCGAGGTCATCGTTGGTGACCACACGATCCGGCAGCCGGGCGCCGAGTCCGGCGATGGCCACGGGCAGGCTGCCCGGGGGGGTTGCGCGCACGGTCACGTGAGCTCCTCGTAGGGGACGCGGCCCGTCCGGCGGGCAGCAGGTTTTCGGGTGGGTCTAGCAGCCGCGCCGACGCGGTGCCCGGTCAGTGCTCGACTCCCGCGGGGCTGCCGAGAGCGGCCACCACCCCGTCGAGGTCGTCAGGGGTGGCGATGGCATGTACCCGCACCCCGGGGAGGGTGCGCTTGGCCAGGCCGGACAGTACGCCCCCAGGGCCGATCTCCACCAGATCCTCCACCCCGAGTTCGCCGAGCCTGAGCTGTACCTCCCGCCATCTGACCGGTGACAGGATGCCTGCCACGAGCGCATCTGCCAACGGTTCGGCACGTTCGATCTCCCGAGCGGTCGCACCGCTGACGAGCGGGACCACCGGATCGGAGAGCGGGTACGCCTCCAGCGCGGCGGACACGGCGTCCACCGCGGAAGCCATCGCGGGCGAGTGGAACGCCCCCTCGACATCCAGGGGAAGCGCACGCCCACCCGCATCGCGGGCGCGCGAGCGGACGGCGTCGACCGCCTCGGGTGTACCGGCCACCACCACCTGCCCTGGCGCGTTGTCGTTCGCGATGACGAGGCCCTCGATGCCATCGACGAGCACCGCGACGGCATCGGGGCTCAGCTTGACGACCGCGGCCATGGTGCCCGGGTTGGCAGCACAGGCCTCCCCCATGGCCGTGCCACGGACCCCTACCAACCGCGCGCAGCTCCGCACGTCCATCGCTCCCGCAGCGACCGTGGCGGTGTACTCCCCGAGCGAGTGACCGGCGACGAGGTCGGCCTGGACGCCCGCATCGACGAGCGCCTGCCACGCGACCAGGGAGGCCGCCATGATCGCCGGCTGGGCGTCGGCTGTGCGGCTCCCAGCGCCCTCGTCCTCGCTGATGGCCACGACATCACGCCCGAGACCCGCGGTGATCTCGTCGAGGACACGTGCCGCTGGGTGCTCGGTCCAGGAGGACAGCGCACCAGCACGGTGGGAGCCCTGTCCGGGGAAGACGAACGCGGTGGACACGGGGACTCCGAGGGGCAGACGCGGCGGTGTTCGCCGGAGCGCGCCAGACCACCCGCGCGGTCGCCGACCGCAGGGACCGACGGGACGGGGTCGTGGCGTGGGGGGGGTGCGGGTCGGTAGTTGACATCGACGTCAGTGTCGATGTCAAGGCCGTCCGCGCACTCTCGGCGGTGACCGACCGTGCGCGCACCCCGCAGAAGTGCCGTGGGTCACCCATCGAAGGGTCATCTGTGGACCGTGAGCACGCAGCCGCACGCGACGCCGAGGACCCGCTGGCGGGCCTGCGTGCGGCCTTCGCACTCCCCGAGGGTGAGATCTGCCTCGACGGCAACTCGCTCGGACCCCTGCAGGGCGCGGTCGCCACCCGTCTGCGCGCGGTGAGCGAGACCGAGTGGGGGCGGGGACGGATCCGCGGCCGCCCACGCCGCCGGTGCCGTGACGGTCTGGGATCTGTCCCACTCCGTCGGGGCCCTGGCGGTCGACCTGGACGCCTGGAACGCGGATCTCGCGGTCGGCTGCACCTACACGTACACGAACGGTGGTCCCGGCGCACCGGCCTTCCTCTATCTCGCCTCCCGGTGGCACGGGCAGATCGAGATGCCGGTGCGCGGCTGGTTCGGCCATGCCCGGCCCTTCGCGTTCGACCGCTCGTACGAGCCGGCAGCCGGGGCACAGCGGTTCCTCGACGCAACACCTCCGGTGCTCTCGATGGCCGCACTGGAGACCGCCCTGGAGGTCTTCGACGGTGTCGCTCCGGCGATGCTGGAGGCGCGTGCTGGCGAGCTCACCGACCTCTTCATCGCGCTCGTCGACGCGCGCGTCGGCTCGGGTTCACGCCGCTGTACGTCACCCGGGTGGAGGTGGTCGACGCCGTCGGACACCTCGCTGACCTGTTGGCGACCGGCGACTGGGACCGTCCCGAGTTCCGACGCCCACGAAGGGTCAGCTGAGGAAGATCACCGCGACCCGAGCCCGGTCAGGACAGGTCGATCGAGCGACCCTCGGTGGCACCGATCTGGTCCACGAGCCGATCGAGGACGTCGTTGGGTACCGCGTCGTCGAGGCTCAACGCCATGATCGCCTCTCCTCCGATGCTGCTCCGCCCGACCTGCGCAGCCGCGATGTTCACGCCGGCCTCCCCGAAGCCGGACCCGACGGCGCCGATGACCCCGGGACGGTCCTCGTACCGGAAGAACGCCATGTGGTCCGTCGGTTCGACGTCGACCGGGGTGTTCCAGACCTCGATCAGTCGCTCACGGTCACCGGGCAGAACGGTCCCTGCGACCCGGATCGGCCGCCCGTCACGGCCGATGCCCGTGACACGGAGCACCGACACGAAGTCCTCGGAGTGCGGATCGGAGATCTCCCGGACGTTGATGCCGCGCTCGGCAGCGACCAGCGGCGCGTTCACGAAGGTCACGGGCTCACTGCACACGGGGGAGAGCAGGCCCTTCAGGACCGACAGGCCGAGGGTGCGACCGTCGGCCTCGGCGATGTC
>JBBDSW010000135.1:0-26702 GCA_040904745.1 Nitriliruptoraceae bacterium | reverse complement strand
TGAGTACCTCGCCGATGTTCGAGGACAGCAGGAAGCGCAGGAACCGACGGATGTTGGCGAAGATCGCGCGCCCCTCGCCGATCGCCGCGATGATCGTGGCGAAGTTGTCATCCGCCAGGATCATGTCGGCCGCTTCCTTGGTCACGTCCGTTCCCGTGACCCCCATCGCCACGCCGATGTCGGCCGACCTGAGCGCCGGGGCATCGTTGACCCCGTCACCGGTCATGGCCACGATCTGCCCGTCGGCCTGCAGCGCGTCGACGATCCGCAGCTTGTGTTCGGGTGCGACCCGCGCGTAGACGGATGTCACCCGTACCGCTGCCACCAGGTGGTCCTGCGGCATCGCCTCGATCTCCGGCCCGGCCAGCACCGGCCCGCCTTCCGTGGCGATGCCGAGGTCGGTCGCGATCCGCGAGGCGGTCCGGGGGTGATCGCCCGTGATCATGATGATGCGGACACCGGCGGCGCGTGCCTGCTCGATCGCGGTCGTGGCCTCGTCGCGTGGCGGGTCGATGATGCCGACCGTGCCGAGGTAGACCAGCTCCTGCTCGACCGTGGCGTCGGGCGGTGGTTCGGTGACCTGCAGCGGCCGGTACGCCACACCGAGCGTGCGCAGCGCGAGATCGGCCATGCGCTCGACGTCGGCGAGGATCGTGGCCCGACGGTCCTCGGTGAGGTCGCGCACCTGCCCTGCGGCCCGCTCTCGCGTACATCGGGCCAGCAGCACGTCGGGGGCGCCCTTGGTGACCACCGCGATGCGGCCCTCACGCTGCACGTCGGCTTCCAGCGTGGTCATCAGCTTGCGTTCGGAGGAGAACGGGATCTCCCCGACCCGTTCGAAGCGTGCCTCCCGGACCTCGGTGAGCCCCGTGATCTTCGCCTCCGCGACCAGGAACGCGGCCTCGGTGGGATCCCCGAGCACGCTCCAGCCGTCCGGTCCTTCCTGGAGGGACGCGTCGTTGGCGAGGCTGCCCCCCGCCAGCACGAACCGGACCTCGTCCAGCAGCACCGGATCGGCCACTGGCGCGCCGTCGATCTGCACCTGTCCGAGGGGTTGGTACCCGGTACCGCTGAGCGCGACCTCGCCGGACGCCGTTGCGACCACCTGGATCGTCATCTCGTTGCGGGTGAGCGTGCCGGTCTTGTCGGAGCACACCACCGATGCGGACCCCAGCGTCTCGACCGACAGCAGCCTCTTCACGATCGCCCGCCGTTTGGCCATCCGTTGGACGCCGAGCGCGAGGACGACCGAGAGCACCGCGGGCAGCCCCTCCGGGACCGCGGCGACCGCCAGCGACACGCCCACGAGCAGGACGTCGACGTAGTCCGATGCGGTCTGCAGGTCCGCGGTGGCCAGGATCGCCCCGACCACCCCTACGGCGATCACGATCACCGCGATCCCGAGCGCCCGGCCGACCCGGGCGATCTCACGCTGCAACGGGGTCGCCTCGTCGAGGGTCTGCCCGAGCAACCGGGCGATCGTGCCCATCTCGGTGCCCATGCCGGTGGCCGTGACCACCGCCCGGCCACGCCCGCGGGTCACGGCCGTGCCCTTGAACACCATGTTGAGGCGGTCGCCCAGACCGACGGGACCGGCCAGGGTCGACACGTCCTTCAGCACCGCCTGGCTCTCACCGGTCAACGATGCCTCGGCCACCAGCAGCGAGGCAGCGTCGACCAGCCGGGCGTCGGCTCCGACCGCGTCGCCCTCACCCAGCAGCAGGAGGTCACCGGGGACCAGTTGCTCGGCCGCGATCCGCTGCTCCCGTCCGTCCCGAACAACCGTGGCGGTGGACGCTGCCATGCGCTGCAGGGCCGCGACCGCCTGTTCCGCACGCGCCTCCTGGACGTAGCCGAGGACGGCGTTGAACACGACGATGGCGGTGATGACGATCACCTCGAACGGCGTGCCCTGGCGTCCTTCGAGGAGCCACGCCACCAACGAGACCACGACGGCACCGAGCAGCAGGTAGACGAGGGGGTCGCTGAACTGGCCGAGGAGCTTCCGCCAGGCTGGTACGACCGCAGCGGCGTCCAGCCGGTTGCGGCCGTGGCGTTCGAGCCGCCCGGCCACGTCGTCGCTGGTCAACCCGACGGCGAGGTCGGTGCCGGATGCCTCGGCGACCTGGCGAGCGTCCTGCGTCCAGGGACCGGCGAGCACGGGCTGCTCGGGCACGGACGGGGTGGTGCGATCGACCTCTGCCATCGTCACGTGCTCCCGGTGCCGCCCGTCAACCTTCGGCAGCGTAGTGGCGCGACACCGAGCTCGACGCTCTCCTGACCGAGCTCGAAGCGGGCGATCCGGTCGCGGCTCACACCGGCGCGTTCCGGGGGTGGCGGCTCGCCACGGGAGGGTCGGCGCGGCTCCTCAGCCGATGGCCTTCGCCGACCGGTCCGCGTGCTCCTCCATCGGTCTCTGATGCGCCGTGAGCGCGGAGCGCAGACCGGGCTTTTTCATCACCGTGTGGTCATCGCCCTGGTCGTGATCGTGGGACCCGTACCGGCGCAGCGACTCGACGGCCTGACCCAGGCCTGCGTCGGGAAGCGTTCGGACGGCGGGACTGGAACTCAACGAACCGGCTACGTCCGGGTGCGTTCGACAGCACGGTAGTGGTGGGGCCGGGCAGCTTCAGGTCCCCGCTCGACCGGCGGTCGCAGCACGCGTGCGGCTCCGACGCCCGGGTCGTCCACAGCGGCACCGCCCGTGCCCGGGGAGATCGACCCCTCGCGCTAGCCTCCGGGTGTGATCGAGGAACTGCACATCCGCGGGCTCGGCGTCATCGAGGACGCCTCGCTCACCCTGTCGCCCGGGCTGACCGTGGTGACCGGGGAGACCGGCGCGGGCAAGACGATGCTCGTCACCGCGCTGCAGCTGCTGCTCGGTGCCCGTGCGGATGCGGGTCTGGTCCGCACCGGAGCCAGCGCGGCGTCCGTCGACGCCGTGATCAACCCGCGACCACCCGAGGCGGCCGCGCACGTCGCGGGCTCCGACGAGCCACTGATCGTCGCCCGCGAGATCCCCGCGGACGGCCGCTCGCGCGCCCGCCTGGACGGGCGACCGGTCCCGGTCTCCACCCTGGCCGAGGTGCTCGGCGCCCACGTCGAGGTCCACGCCCAGTACGAGCACGTCCGACTCTCCCGGTCAGACGTCCAGCGACAGCTCCTCGACCGCTACGCCGGCGACCCCCATGCCCGCCCGCTGGCCACCTATCGGGACGCCTACCGGCGCTGGCGGGAGCTCGCCGACCGGCAGGAGCATCTGCGCGCGGATGCCCGCGAGCGGGCACGGGAACTCGACCGGCTCCGCTTCGAGGTGGCCGAGATCGACGACGCCGAGCTCGACCCGGTCGCCGACACCCAGCTCGAACGGGCGATCGAGCGTCTCGCCCACGCCGAGGAGCTGCAGCGCGCCGCCGCCGAGGCCGCCTCGGCGCTCGGCTCCGAGGGCGCGGGGGAGCCGGTCGGGATCGCGGTCTCGGCGCTCAGGCGCCTGGCCGTCGACGACGACGAGCTCTCCGGGCTCACCGACCGGGCCGTGGCGCTCGCGGAGGAGCTGGGTGAGCTGAGCCGGGACGTCCGGGACTACGGGGAGGCGATCGATGCCGACCCGGAGCGGCTGGCCGAGCTCCAGGAACGCCAACACCTGCTCACCGGTCTGCAGCGCAAGTACGGCCACGACGTCGAAGCCGTCCTCGCCTTCGCGGACGAGGCCCGCGAGCGGCTCGCCCGGCTCGAGGCCGACGAGCAGGACGCGGGGGAGCTCGACGGCCAGCTCGCCGACGCCCGCGCGGCCGTGGCCGCCGCAGCGGACGACGTGCACCGCGGGCGTGCCGCGGCCGCCGAGCGACTCGCCGAGGTGGTGGACGGACACCTCGCCGATCTCGCGATGCCGCACGCCCGGTTCTCGGTCGCCGTCCAGCGGGGGACCGACGAGGCCTTCGGGGCCGATGGCGCCGATGAGATCACCTTCCTGCTCGCCCCGAACCCCGGGGAGCCGGCACGGCCGCTGGCCCACGCCGCCTCCGGCGGGGAACGCTCGCGCGTGTCGTTGGCGATCGAGGTCGCGTTGGCCGACGTCGACGACGCCAGCGTGCTCGTCTTCGACGAGGTGGACGCCGGGATCGGGGGCGCGACGGCCCTGGCGGTGGGGGAGAAGCTGGCGCGCCTCGCCGCGGGGGACCGGCGACGGCAGGTGCTCTGCGTCACCCATCTGGCCCAACTGGCGGCCTTCGCCGACGTCCACCACGTCGTCGAGAAGGGTCTGTCCGGCGGCCGGACCGTGACGACCGCGCGGCGGGTCGCCGATGCCGATCGGGTCGGGGAGCTCTCGCGCATGCTCGGCGGCGACGTCGCTGCCGACGCTGGCCGCGACCATGCCCGGGAGCTGTTGGAGGCGGCGCAGCAGCGCCGCGCCGGGTGACGGTGACGACCTGCGCGCGGACGTTGGTCGTCGCCGAGCGGACCGCTACGGTCGGACGGACCGCGCACGGCGGTCTGAGGGTGACAAGGAGCGCTCGTGTCGGTGGTTGGTGATGTCCGCTACATCTTCGTCACCGGTGGGGTGTCCTCAGCGCTCGGGAAGGGCATCACCGCAGCTTCCCTCGGGCGTCTCCTCAAGGCCCGTGGCCTCAAGGTGACGCTGCAGAAGCTGGACCCCTACCTGAACGTCGACCCGGGGACGATGAACCCGTTCGAGCACGGCGAGGTCTTCGTCACCGAGGACGGCGGCGAGACCGATCTCGACCTCGGCCACTACGAGCGCTTCACCGACGAGAACCTGCACCGCGGCTCCAGCGTGTCCTCGGGGCAGATCTGGCTCTCGGTCATCCAGAAGGAGCGGCGCGGCGACTACCTCGGCAAGACCGTCCAGGTGATCCCGCACATCACCGATGAGATCAAGGACCGGGTCCGGGCCGTCGCCGCGGACGCCGACGTCGTGATCGTCGAGGTCGGTGGCACCGTCGGCGACATCGAGGGTCTGCCCTACCTGGAGGCGATCCGGCAGTTCCGTGCCGAGGTCGGACGCGACAACCTCCTCTACGTGCACTGTGCCCTCGTGCCGTTCATCGCCGCTGCAGGGGAGCTCAAGACCAAGCCGGCCCAGCACTCGGTCCGGGAGCTGCGTTCGATCGGTATCCAGCCCGACGTGCTGGTGCTGCGCAGCGACCGTCCCCTGGACGACGAGCTCCGGCGCAAGGTCGCGATGCAGTGCGACGTCGACCTCGAGGCCGTCATCTCCGCGGTCGACGCGTCGTCGCTGTACGAGGTGCCGCTGCTGCTGCGCGACGAGGGGCTCGACGAGGTCGTGGTCCGTCGACTCGGCCTCCCGGAGGTCGAGCCGGACCTGGTCGAGTGGGAGCAGCTCGTCCAGCGGGTCCACTCGGCCCACGACCGCATCAGCATCGCCATCGTGGGCAAGTACGTCGACCTGCCCGACGCCTACCTCTCCGTCGTCGAGTCGCTCCGGCACGCCGGCCTGGCCAGCGGCATCGCGGTCGACGTGCGCTGGATCGCCTCCGACGACCTGATCCCGCCCGAGGGGGCATCCGACGAGGAGGTCGACGACGGGGTCGCCCGACTGCTGGCCGGGGTCGACGGGGTGGTCGTGCCGGGCGGGTTCGGGATCCGCGGGGTGGAGGGCAAGATCGCGGCGGTCCGGTGGGCCCGGATCCACGGGGTCCCGTTCCTCGGGCTCTGCCTCGGCCTCCAGTCCGCCGTGATCGAGTTCGCACGCTCCGTGGCCGGTCTGGTGGGCGCCCACTCCGCGGAGTTCGAGCCGGGCTGCGCCCATCCGGTCATCGACCTGATGCCGGATCAGCGTGAGGTCACCGCCAAGGGCGGCACGATGCGGCTCGGGACCTACGCCGCTCGCCTGACCCCCGGCACCCGGACCCGCGCGCTCTACCTCGACGAACCGGTCATCTACGAGCGGCACCGCCACCGCTTCGAGGTCAACAACCGCTACCGCGCCCCCCTGGAGGAGGCCGGCATGGTGTTCTCCGGGCTGTCTCCCGACGAGCGCCTGGTCGAGTTCATCGAACTGCCCGACCACCCGTTCTTCGTCGCCACGCAGGCGCACCCGGAGCTCAGGTCCCGCCCCAACCGGCCCCACCCGCTGTTCTTCGGCCTGGTCCGCGCCGGGCTGCAGCACCAGCGGGAGGCCTCCGGTCGGCTCCCGGTCGAACTGGACGAGCCGACCGCGAGCGAGCTCGAGGCCGCCACCCGTTTCGACCGCAGCGTGCCCGAACCGGTGCGCGGCGCATGAGTGCCGCCTGGTTCGAGACGATCGACAGCCGCGAGGTCTACCGCGGCTTCTCCGCGGTGCGCGTCGACCGGTTGCGGACCCCCGACGGCGAGGAGGTCGACCGGGAGGTCGTCGAACGGCCCGGTGCGGTCGCGGTGGTGCCGCTCACCCCGGAAGGACGGGTCCTGCTGCTCCACCAGTACCGCCAGCCGGTGGGCCGCCCCCTGATCGAGATCCCCGCGGGGCTCCTCGACGTCGACGGCGAGGAGCAGGACGCCGCCGCCCAGCGGGAGCTGATCGAGGAGCTCGGGATGCGCGCCGGGACGCTCGAGCATCTCACCACGTTCTGGAACTCCGCCGGCTGGAGCGACGAACGCACCTCGATCTACCTCGGACGCGAGCTCCAGCCCGCCCAGCCAGCGGACGGGTTCGTCGCCGAGGCCGAGGAAGCCCACCTCGAGGTGGTCTCGCTGGAACTCGACGATGCGGTGGCCGCCGTGCGGGACGGGGAGATCACCGACGCGAAGACGGTCATCGGCCTCCTGCTCGCCCACGCGCGCGTCAACACCTGAGCCGGCGCCGACGGTGACCGACGCGGACCAGGCGAGCGCGGATGCGCAGGCGTCCGCCCCGGTGCTGCCGCGTGCCGAGGGCTACCTCGCACACCTGGCCGTGGAACGTGGGCTGGCCGAGAACACCTTGCGTGCCTACGCCCGGGACCTCGCCGTCTACGCCCGCTACCTCGCGGAGGTCGGCATCGCGGACCCGGTGGAGGTGGAGCCCGAGGACCTCGAGGCCTACCTGGCGTGGCTGCGGGGCCGCACGTCGGGCACCGGCCGGCCGTACGCCTCCAGCTCGCTTGCCCGGCTGGTGGTCGCGGTCCGTGGCTTCCACCGGTTCCTGCTCCAAGAGGGGGTCACGAGCGACGACCCGAGCGCCGGGATCGGGGCACCAGCGGCCGATCGTGCCCTGCCCAAGGCCCTGTCGATCGCCGAGGTGGAGCGGCTGCTGGCGGCTCCGACCGGGGACGGCCCGCTGGTGCTCCGGGACCGGGCGTTGCTCGAGGTGCTCTACGGCGGTGGCCTCCGCATCTCCGAGTTGGTCGGCCTCGACCTCGACGACATCGACCCGGTCGAGCAGATGGTCATCGTCCGCGGCAAGGGGGACAAGCAGCGCATCGTGCCCTACGGGGAGCCGGCGGCGGCGGCGCTCGATGCCTGGCTCGTCCAGGGGCGTCCGGCCAAGCACCCGCGGACCTCGGCGGTGTTCCTGAACGCGCGTGGAGGGCGCCTGAGCAGGCAGGGGGCGTGGAAGCTCATCACCGCGCATGCCGCCCGGGTCGGGCTCGACGACCGGGTCTCCCCGCACACGCTGCGCCACAGCTTCGCGACGCACCTGCTCGACGGGGGAGCGGACGTCCGTGCCGTCCAGGAGCTGCTCGGCCATGCCAGCGTGACGACGACGCAGATCTACACCCTGGTGTCCCGCTCGGCGCTGCAGGAGGTCTATCGGCGGGCACATCCCCGTGCCGAGGGCTGACGCGGGCGTGTTGCCGATGGCCGCTGTGGCGAGCTACGGTCGAGGGCTGCCCGTGGGGCGCTGCGAGACGCCGCGCACACCGATCCTGCGGCGCGCGGAGGATGTCCGATGACCGGTGAGGACGCAGCAGGGCACGCGCTCGAGGTACCGGTGCTGATCGGGCGCAAGCGTGACGGCGGTGAGCTGACCGCCGATGAACTGCGCGCCCTGATCCGGGCCTACCTCGCCGACGAGGTGGATGACGCCCAGATCGCCGCGCTGCTGATGGCTGGGGTGATCCAGGGGTTCACCGACGACGAGGCGATCGCGCTGACCGACGTCCTGCTCGCCTCCGGGGACACCGTAGACCTCTCCGCGTTGCGTGGCCCGACGGTCGACAAGCACTCCACCGGCGGGGTCGGCGACACCACCACGCTGGTCGTCGGGCCGATGCTCGCGGCCGCCGGCGCGCAGGTCGCGAAGCTGTCCGGGCGGGGCCTCGGGCACACCGGCGGCACGCTCGACAAGCTCGAGGCGATCCCGGGGTTCCGGGTCGACCTGGAACCCGCGGATCTCCGGGCGCAGGTGGACGAGGTCGGCCTGGCCGTGGCCGCGGCGACCGCGGACCTGGTGCCGGCGGACAAGCGGCTCTACGCGCTCCGCGACGTGACGGGCACGGTCGCCAGCCCCGCGCTGATCGCCTCGAGCGTGATGAGCAAGAAGCTGGCCGGCGGTGCGGACCACGTCCTGCTGGACGTCAAGGTCGGGGACGGTGCGTTCCTCACCAGCCCCGAGGAGGCGCTCGGCCTGGCCCGGCTGTGCGTGCGGATCGGCGAGGCACGCGGCCGACGGACCGGCGCGCTGGTGACCGACATGTCACAGCCGCTCAGCGACGCGATCGGCAACGCCCTGGAGGTCGGTGCCGCCATCGAGGTGCTCTCCGGACGTCGCGGCGGCCGGCTCCGCGAGCTGAGCATCGAGTTGACCGCCGCCGCGCTCGAGTTGACCGGCCGCTCGGCGGAGGAGGCCTCGGCCACCGCGTTGCGCGTGCTCGAGGACGGCTCCGCCCTGGAGAGCTTCCGGGCCTTCGTGACGGCGCAGGGGGGCGACGGTGCGGTCGCGGACGAGCCGTGGGATCTGCTCCCCAGCGCGCCGATCGTGCGCGAGTGGCGCCCGGGTTCCGGCAACGTGCACGTGAGAGGGTGTCGGCGGCTCGGGGAGCTCGCCGGGCGGCTCGGCGCCGGCCGTCAGCGTGCCGGCGACCATCTCGACCTGGCCGTCGGGCTGGAGGTGCTGGTGCGTACCGGCGACCGGATCGAGGATGACGAGGTGGCGGTCCGCATCCATGCGCGGCGGGAGGCCGACGCCACGGCCGTCCTCGACGAGCTCCCGGCGACCATCAGTGTCGGGAAGCAGCCCGTTGCCGCTCCGCCGCTGATCCACGGGCGGGTCGGACTCAGCTGAGCCGCGTCACTTCCGGTGCACGAGCCCCGCGCGGTAGGCCTCGGCGACCGCCTGGGCGCCGGTCTTCACGCCGAGCTTCTGGTAGACGCTCGTCAGGTGGTTCTTGACCGTCTTGACCGACAGGAACAGGGCGTCCGCGATGTCCCCGGGGCGCTGCCCTTCGGTGAGCAGCGCCAGGATCTCCCGCTCACGGTTGGTCAGCCCGAGATCGGTGGTGCGTGAGCGGCCCGCGGCCAGCTCCATGACCCGGGTCGCCACGTTGGCGCTCAGGTAGGACCCGCCGTCGCGGACCGCGCGCAACGCCTCGAGGAGCTCGTCGATCGACGCGGACTTCGACACGAACCCGCGGGCGCCGAGCGCCACGGCCCGCTGGAGGCTGGCGTCGTCGTCGTGCATGGAGAGGAAGAGCACGGCCGTGTCCGGATGCTCCGCACGCAACTGCTCGGCCACCGCCAGCCCGTCCTGGTCCGGCATCGCGATGTCGAGCACGATCATGCCCGGCTCGTGGGTCGTGACCGCCCGGAGCGCCGCGGGCCCGTCGGCGGCCTCGGCGACGACCTCGAGCCCCTCCTCCGAGGACACGGCTTTCACGATGCTCTGGCGGACGAGCGCATGGTCGTCGGCGACCACGACGCGCATCGTCATGTCGGACTCCGATCTGGCAGGACGGGATCTATCGGCAACGATAGGAGCACGGCGGTCCCACCGGTGGCACCTGGTGCGATGCGCAACTCGCCCCCGAGCCGGGCTGCGCGTTCGCGCATCGAGGAGAGACCGACGCCACCTCCGGGGTGGCCACTGGGTCCCTCCAGCCCGACACCGTCGTCCGTGATCGACAGCTCGAGACGGTCGGCATCGGTGCGAAGCGACACGTCGATGTGTGAGGCGCGCGCGTGGCGCAGTGCGTTGGACAGGGCCTCCTGAGCGACCCGGAGCACCTCGTCGGCACGTCCGGGGTCCAGCAGCGGGACGCCGCCGTCGCGCCGGAGCTCGACCACCGGACCGTGGGCACCGCGCAGATCCTCGAGGTGTTGTTCGAGGAGGCTCCCGAGGTCGGAGGAGGCCGTCTCCCGGAGCCCGGCGATCGTCACCCGCAGCTGGTCGAGCGCGGACCCGGCGACGCGGGCGAGGCGGCCGAGCTCCTCCGGCTCGGCCGCCTCGGTCCGGGCCATGAGCTCCAGCTCCATCCTGAGGTGCGCCAGCGACTGGGCCGCACCATCGTGCAGTTCCCCGGCGATGCGGCGGCGCGGACCTGGGTGCCGTCGAACAACCGGGCGTTGTCGAGCGCCAGGCCGCCGTCCTCCGCCAGGCGCTGCAGCGCGCCCCTGGCCGCCCGGGCCTGATCCGGGCGGTCGAAACCCACCAACAGGACACCGCCCGGGGCCTCGGACAGGCCGAGCGGGAGCACCCGCCAGTGCGGGTGCGACCCGCAGGCGACCCGGAGCTGGCTCGGGAGGTTGCGGTCCGGCGTGAGGACGCGGGCGCGGGTGAGCTGTGGCCGCACCTCCTCGGTCGAAATCGGCAGCAGAGCCCCGTGTGCGAGCCCGGTGGAGGCGGCCGGTCGGAGCAGGCCGTGCTCCTCGGCCAGCACCGCCCCGGCGGCTGCGCCGGGGATGTTGCGGAGCTCCGCGACGATCGCCGCGCTGACGGTCGCGATGTCGAGCCCGCCCGGCAGGTCGTCGGCGAGCTGCTGGAGCGAGTTGAGCAGCCGGTTGGCCTGCTGGAGCAGCAGGCGGTCCCGCACGGTGCGGTCGTCCAGGAGCTGGGCGGCGGCGGCGGTCATCAGACCCGCGACCGGGAGGAGCACCGTGAGCGGGAGGATCCCGGCGATGCTCAGGTCCCCGGTGGCCAGCAGCCGGACGATGAGCACGATGGTCAGCGTGACCCCGGCAGCCAGGCCGGCGGCGCTACCACCCCGGGTCGCCGGACCGGCCACGGTCACCAGCAGGAACGGGAGGTAGACGACGATCTCCGGGCCGGTCACGACGATCAACGCGACGGAGACCAGGAGATCGGCGCTGCGTAGGTACCGGTCGCGGCGCACCAGCGAGGTGGCCAGCACGTAGCCGGCCAGCGGCAACACCACGGGTCCCTGGTCCGTCACGCTCCGCTCGGAGAGCAGCAGCAGCACCGACAGCAGGACCGCACCCGGGCGGGCCCACCGGCCGAGCCCGAAGGCGGCCAGTGCGCGGGCGAGCCGGTCTCCGGGTCGTGACAGCCAGCTCGGCGCAGGGCCGGGTCGTACGAGCCCTGTGTCGCTGTCGCGTACCACCTCGGACCCCCGGCCTCGTCCCCTCTCGGCCAGCCGCGTGCGTGGTCGCTACCGTCCCTGGCCCGAGACACGCGGCGAACCCGCCGCTACCCGCACCCTATCGACCGATCCGCGCCGAGATGAGGAGCGTTGGTGGCCGCGCCGCCCCCGCCGACATCCCGTGGCCCAGCGCCCGGTGGGTATCCCGCTCCGCAGGCACCGGAAGCGCTCGGGATCGCCGGGAGGCTGCTGCCCCTGCGGCGGCTCACGGTCGCCGACGTGCTCGATGGTGCGGTCCGGGTGTTCCGGTCCGTCGTGGGCCCTGCCGCGCTCCTCGTGCTGGTGGTGATCGGCCCGCTCCAGCTCGGGACCAACCTGCTGTTGTCGCGTCTCGCCCCCGGCGTCGTCGGTGGGGGCTTGAGCGGGCTGTTGGATCTCGACGTGGCCGCCGCGCAGGGGATGCAGGTCGGCCTCATCCTCACCCAGCTCGGCAGTGGCCTGCTCGGCTACCTGCTGTCCCTGATCGCCTCCGCGGCCGTGGTCGCGCTGGTGCTGACCGTCGATCGCGGCGAGGTGGCGACGCTCACAGGGGCCCTGACCACCGCCGTGCGCGTGCTCGTGACGACGCTGGTCGCCTCGCTGTTGCTGGGTCTCCTCGGCATCGCCGCGGTCATCGGGTTCGCGTTGCTGAGCTTCCTGCTGCTGGTCATCCCGATCCTCGGGGTCATCGCCCTGTTCGTCGTGATCCTGCCGGGCTACCTGCTCGGCGCCGCCGCGTTCCTCGCGCTCACCTCGCTGGTCGTCCCGGTCGCGGTGGTGGAGGGCGGTGGACCGCTTCGCACGCTGTCACGCACGGTGTGGGTGTTCACGCGGCAGCCGCTCAGGATCCTGTGGATCACGCTGCTCGTCGCCGTGGTGGTCACGGCGCTGACCGCGGCGCTCCAGCTGCCCTTCCTGTTGGTCTCCGAGGTCTCGCCGGCCGGGGGATGGGCCATCGAGTCGGTCGGGAGCACCCTCGGACAGGTCGTGAGCGTGCCGGTGAGCGCGGCGGCGGCGTTGCTGGTCTACCTCGACACCCGGGTACGTCTCGAGGGGCTGGATCTGCGGGTCCGTGTCCGCGCGGTGGCGGGCCGGTGAGATCACTGGTCCACGACCGGGACGTGGTGCGGCGCACGGCCGAGGAGATCGTCACGCGGCCTCCCTACCGGGACGGCGAACCCGGCGTGCTGCGTCGCACCCTGCAGCGCGTCCTCGACGTGATCGGTGGCTTCCTCGCAGACGTCCTCGGCACCGTCGGCGCCGTGCCCGCGGTGGCCTGGGGCATCGTCCTCGTCGGCCTGGTGCTGCTCGGCCTGGTGGTGTGGCGGGCCACCCGTGGCGCGACGCTCGGACAGGGCGGGCCCGCGGCGGTGCCGGCCAGCGCCACCACCCGTTCGGCGGCCTCCTGGCTCGCCGAAGCGGACGAGCACCTCGCGGCCGGCCGCCACGAGGAGGCGCTGCGCGCCCGCTACGTGGCGACCGTGGTCACCCTGATCGAGCGTGGCGTCCTCACCGAGGTCCCGGGTCGCACGATCCGAGAACTCGACGCGGAGCTGGGCGAGGTCGCCCCGTCGCTGGTCGAGCCGGTCTCGCGCGCCGGCGCGAGCGTGGAGCGCGTCGTCTTCGGCGACGAGGAGGCCCGAGCTGCGGATCTGCGTGCCGTCGACCGCGCCTACGCGGCGGTGGCACGCGTCCGTGCGTCGGTCCAGGTCCGGGGCCGGACGTGACGGCGCCCACCACGACGGCCACCGCGGACCCACCCGCCGCTCCCGCAGGCCGGCCGGGCGGCGAGCGGATGCGGCGCGTGCTGCTGGCGATCGGCGGGGTGGCGACGGTGGTCGCGGCGGTCCTCCTCGTCGGCCCGCCGCCCGGCGGGGTCCCGCTCGACCCCGACAGCTTCGCGCCCGACGGCCTCCGGGGGCTCCGCGAGACACTGACCGGACTGGACGTCGAGGTGGTGGTCACCGTCCACCCACCGGACGACACCGCGACCCGCGCGTTCCTCCCGCTCGATCGGCTCGACGAGGAGGGGCGCGAGGAGTGGAGCTCCTGGGTCGGGGACGGTGGCGAGCTCATCGTGGCCGATCCGGAGTCGCGGCTGCACGACCTCGAGCCCGTCGGCAGCGACCAGCTGGTGGGCCGCAGCGCCCGGGCACCCGAGTGCGAGCTGCTCGGCGCGGTGGGTGAGGTCCGCCACGGTGCCTGGCAGGGGTTCGTCGTCCCCGACGATGGCACCGGCTGCTTCCCGGTCGGAGACGAGGGCTCCTGGCTGGTGAGCACTCCCCGGGGCGAGGGCACCCTCATCGCCCTCGGTAGCGCCGAGCCGTTCACCAACGCTGCGTTGGACGCGGCCGACAACGCCGTCCTCGCCGTCTCGCTGCTGGGCCCGGCACCGGGCGAGAGCCTCGTCGTGATCCCACGCGACGAGACGGCCACCTCGGAGCAGCCGGGCCTGGTGTCGTTGGTGCATCCGGGGGTGTGGCGCTCGCTGGCCCTGCTCGTCCTCGCCGTGCTGCTCGCGGTCGTGTGGCGCGGCCGACGGGACGGGCTCGTCGTCCGTGAGTCGCTCCCGCCGGTGCTGCCGAGCGCCGAGCTCGTCCACTCGCTCGCCGGGCTGCTGCAGCGCTCCGGTGATCGCGGTGACGCGGCCGCCAGGCTCCGGCGCGGGTCCCGCCGCCGGGTCGCGCGGCTGCTCGGCGCACCGCCCGACGCGGACGCCGAGTGGCTGGCCGGGGAGGTCGTGCGCCGCACCGAAGCCGACCCGGACGACGTCGAGCTGGCGCTGCTCGAGCGCCCCGTCGACGATGATGCGGCCCTGGTCGCGGTCACCGCGGCTGCCCGCCGCCTGCGCCTGGCGCTTCGCCGCCCACCCGAGACCTCGTGACCGACCCTTCTCCCACCGACCCCGACCGTGAGGCACCACATGAGCACCGCGACCCCGCCGGAGCCCACCGGCCCACCGACACCACCCACCCGCGACCTGGAGGCGGCAGCCGCCGCCCGCGACGCGCTCGAGCAGGTGCGCGTCGAGATCGGGCGGATCATCGTGGGGCAGGAGGGCGTGGTCAGTGGCCTGGTGACCGCCCTGCTGGTGCGTGGCCACGTGCTGCTCGAGGGCGTGCCCGGTGTGGCCAAGACGTTGCTGGTCACCACGCTGGCACGGAGCCTGGACCTGCGGTCGGCCCGGGTGCAGTTCACCCCGGACCTGATGCCGGCGGACGTCACCGGGCAGACGATCCTCGACCGCAGCGGTGACGGGTTCCGGTTCCGCGAAGGGCCGGTCTTCACCAACCTGCTGCTCGCCGATGAGATCAACCGGACCCCACCGCGGACCCAGGCCGCCCTGCTCGAGGCGATGCAGGAGCGGCAGGTCACCGTCGACGGGGTCGGACGCCCCCTGCCGGAGCCCTTCCTGGTCGTCGCGACGCAGAACCCGGTCGAGCACGAGGGCACCTACCCGCTCCCCGAAGCCCAGCTGGACCGGTTCCTGTTCAAGCTCCAGGTCCCCTACCCCTCGCGCGAGGAGGAGCTGGACATCGTCGCTCGGCACGCCACCGGCACCGATGCGTCGGGCCACCTCGCTGCCACGGTCTCGGCGGTTGCCGGCGTGGATGAGCTGGCCGCGGCGCGGGCGGCGGTCCGGGAGGTGACCGTGAGCCAGGAGGTACGCGGCTACCTCGTCGACCTGGTGCGCGCCACCCGTGAAGCACCGGCCGTCGCACTCGGCGTCAGCCCCCGCGGCGCCACGATGCTGCTGCACGCCGCCAAGGCCTGGGCGTGGCTCGCGGGGCGGACCTACGTCACCCCCGACGAGGTCAAGGCGATCGCGAAGCCGACGCTCCGGCACCGCCTGGCGCTGCGTCCCGAGCTCGAACTCGAGGGGGCGGACGCCGACGGCGTGCTCGACGGACTGCTGGCCAGCGTCCCGGTCCCCCGGTGAGTGCAGCGACCCCGCCCGTCGAGGCGGCCCGCCCGGCCAGGTGGTCCCGGCCCTGGTGGGCCGGGGTCGTTCCCGTGCCGACGGGCCGGGCCGCGGCGCTCGCGGTCGTGGTCGCGATCGCGGCTGGGTTCGTCCCCTGGTGGGGTGCGGCCGCCCTGGCAGCCGGCCTGCTCCTTCTCGCCGCGGTGGATGCCGCGATCGCGCCGTCACCGTGGCGGATCGGGCTCGCGCGTGTCCTGCCGCCGGTGCTGCCGCTCGAGGGTGACGGCGAGGTGGCCTGGGAGCTCGCCAACCCTCTCGGCCGGCCCGTGACCGTGGGTGTCGCCGACGAGTTGCCGCCGTCGCTGGGCGCCAGCGGCCGGCGGGTGCGGGCGGAGCTCGCCCCCCACGGCCGGACGCGTGCGGTCGCGAGCCTGCACCCTGAGCGACGTGGCACGTTCACCCCGCCCGGCTGCACGGTGCGCGTGGTCGGCCCGCTCGGGCTCGCGACCCGGCAGTCCCGTCGCGTGCTGCCCGGCCGGATCGAGGTCCACCCGAGCTTCCGTTCGCGTGACGCGGCGGAGCTGCGTATCCGCCGGGCCCGCATCCTCGAGCAGGGGCTCCGGTCCGTCCGCGGGCGGGGGAGCGGCAGCGAGTTCGAGTCCCTGCGCGAGTACGTCGAGGGCGACGAGTTCCGCCACCTCGACTGGGCGGCCACCGCCCGACGGGGCGTCCCGATCGTCCGGACGTTCCGGGCCGAGCGCAACCAGACCGTCCTGGTCCTGCTGGACACCGGGCGGACCACCGCGGGGCTGGTGGCAGGGGTCCCGCGGCTCGACCATGCGATGGACGCGACGCTGGCCCTGGCAACGGTCGCCACCTACCTGGGGGACCGCACCGGGCTGCTCGCCTTCGGCGCGGACGTCCGCGCCCAGGTCGCGCCCCGCCGCGACCGTGGCCAGCTCCGCCGCTTGGCCGGTGCGATGCACACGCTCGAGCCGGAGCTCGCCGAGTCCGGCTACCACGCCGCGTTCAAGGCGACGCTGAGCCGGTTCCGACGGCGGGCTCTGCTCGTCGTGCTCACCGAGCTCGCCCCGGGGGCGGCGGAGGAGACCCTGCTCCCGGCGCTGCCGCTGCTCCTGCGCGAGCACGCCGTGCTGATCGCCTCGGTCCGCGATCCGGCGCTCGACGCCCTCGGCGAGCGGGTTCCCGGTGGCGTGGAGGACGCCTACGTGGCGGCTGCGGCCGCCGAGGTCGCCGTGGGGCGGGAGCGGGTCGCCACGCGGCTGAGGGCGGCCGGTGCGCGGGTGGTCGATGCGCCGCCGGGTGAGCTCGCCGCCCGGCTGTGCGACAGCTACCTCGACGTCAAGACCCGCGGGGCCTGGTAGCGCTCGCCCAGGGCGCCGGTCAGGCCCTTCGCCGCGGCACGCCGGCCCGTCCGCCAGATCCAGGCGCAGAACGCGGCCCAGACGAGCGCCCCGGTGGCGACCCGCGCCCAGGTCGGCCACGGCGCCGCGGTCACGTAGCCCTCCAGGAGCCCGGCCACCAGGAACACCGCGACCAGGCCGAGCACGATCACCACGGCCCGGCGCCCCTCCTCGGCCAGCGCCTCCGTGCGGGTGCGCTCGCCCGGGGCCAGGCTCGCCCAGCCCAGGCGGAGCCCGGCACCGCCGGCGATGAACACCGCGGTGAGCTCCAGGAGGCCGTGGGGCAGGATCAGCGTCCAGAAGGTGGCGGCGTCGCCCGCCGCGTGGAACAGCCCGGCCGCGAGCCCCACGTTGAGCCCGTTCATGATCAGCACACCGAGCGTGGGGACGGCCCAGGCCACGCCGGTCCCGAAGGCGAGGAAGCCGACGCCGGCGTTGTTGGTGAACACCCGCGCGGCGAACGCGGTCCCGGGCTCCGAGGAGTAGTAGGCCTCGAAGTCGTTCTCCAGGTAGGCCTCGCGGACGGTCTCCGGCGCCGCCGCTTCCACCGCGGCGGGGGACAGCGCGAGCCAGAGAGCCATGGCCGCGAAGCTCGCGACGAACACCAGCGTCGACACCGCGATCGGCAGCCGGGCGTGCCAGACCGCCGCCGGGAAGGTCTCGGTCAGGCCCCGGACGAACCCGCGCCAGGTCCGTGGGCGCGTGCCGTGGACGACCGCCGACGAGCGAGCGACGAGCCGGGACAGCGACCCCGTCAGGTCCTGATCGGCGAGGTGGGTGCGCGCGGTCGAGAGCTGCGAGCTGACGGTCAGGTGCAGCCGCAGGAGCTCGTCGATCTCCGCGGGGGAGAGCTGTCGGGGATCGCGGCTCGCCCGCTGCACGAGCGCATCGAGCCGCTCCCAGCGGTGCTGGTTGGCCTCGATGAAGGCGTCGACGGTGGTGACGATCGGAACTGCTCCACTCGGGTCGGGACGGGCGCTGACGGGTGCGCGGCGGGGAGCACCGGCGGTAGCGTCCCCCGCGCGCGAGGAAGCGTAGATGAGGCCGGGAGGGCGAGGTGAGCACGACCGCGATGCCGGCGCGCACCGACCGGGGCTACATCACCCCGGATGCCGTCGCCATCGATCTGGAGGTGGCGACGATCGGCTCCCGCGGGATCGCCTACCTGCTGGACCTCGCCCTGTTCGCCGTCGTGTTCCTGGTGCTCAGCCTGCTCCAGCTCGCGCTCGGGGGTGGGGGCTGGTTCGACAGCGGGCTCGGGATCGCCGTCGCCCTGGTGCTCGCGTTCGCGTGGCAGTTCGGCTACCCGATCGGCTTCGAGACGCTGTGGCGCGGACGCACGCTCGGCAAGGCCGCGATGGGGCTGAGGGTCATCACCGTCGAGGGTGGTCCCGTCGGCGTCCGACATGCGGCGATCCGCGCCTTCACGGCACCGATCGAGCTCCTGTTGACCACGGGCCTGTTGGCGAGCATCGCCTCGTTCGTCTCACCCCGGGCCCAGCGGCTCGGTGACCTGGCGGCCGGCACCCTGGTCGTGCGCGAACGCCGGATCTCCCGTGAGGTCGCACCCGCCTCCTTCCCGGTACCGGCCGGCGCGGGCTCCTACGTCGCGCAGCTCGACGTGTCGATGCTCGGCCCGCGGGAGTACGGGCTGGTGCGCGACGCGCTCCTGCGCAGCTCCCAGATGCGCGAGCCGGCGCGCACCACCCTGCTGCGCGAGGTCGCCGAGGTCATCGCCCCGCGGGTCCGCCCCGACCCGCCCCAGGGCATCACCCCGGAGGTCTACCTCCAGGCCGTCGCCGCCGCGGTCCAGGCACGCACGCCCGCGCGGCGGCCCCCGCCACCGCCGCCGGCGGCACCCACCCCGCCCGCCGCTGCACCGTCCACGGGGCGCGACGCCTCGTCGCCGCCACCCGCGCCGCCGGCGGACGGGGGCGGGTTCCGCGCTCCACGGTGACCGCGACCCGGCGGCTGCGAGGTGGCTGACCGCTAGGCTCGTCCGGTCCCCGGCCCCCACCCACGGATCGCCGCGCCCGATGTCCTACCAGGTCAAGCTCGACGTCTTCGAGGGCCCGTTCGACCTGCTGCTGCATCTGATCTCGCGGCGGCAGGTCGATGTCACGGAGATCGATCTCGCGGAGATCACCGCGGACTTCGTCGCCCACCTCGGTGCCGGCATCGAGGAGTTGGACCTCGACACGGCCACCCGGTTCCTGGTCGTCGCGGCCACCCTGGTCGAGCTGAAGGCGGCCCGCCTGCTGCCGGAGGAGGATCGCGAGGAGCTCGAGGACCTCCTCGGCGACGCGCGTGACCGGCTCTACGCGCGCTTGCTCGAGTACCGGGCGTTCCGGGACGTGGCGCGGATCCTCGACCACCGGCTCCATCACCACGAGACGACCGTGCCGCGCGAGGTCCCTCTGGAGGGGTGGCTCCAGCGGCTGGTCCCGGCGACGCCGCTGCCGATCGACGCGGCGGGGCTCGCGGCACTCGCGGCGGCGGCCACCGCACCCACCCCCGAACCGGAGGTGGACCTCAGCTACATCCGTCGCAGCTACCTGACGATCCGCGAGGCCGCCCTGCAGGTGCTCGGGCGGCTGTCCGACCCGGGGGCGCGGGCCGCGTTCCGCGAGCTCGCCGCCGACCGCCAGCGGGGGGACCGGGTGGTGCTCTTCCTCTCGTTGCTGGAGCTGTTCAAGCTCGGGCACGTCGATCTCGACCAGGACGACCACCGCGGACCGCTCATGATCGGGCGACGCACGGCCGGTGACCCCACCGAGATCGTCGACGAGGTGGAGGACGAGGCCGAACCGCCGGCACCGTCACCGCAGACGTCCGCGGAGCCCGCGGAGACGGTGGGAGCGGGATCATCGTGACCGATCCATCGCACGAGCAGGCGGATGACGCCATCGCGGAACAACTGGAGTCGTCCGAGGGCGCATCCGGCGGGGAGCTCGAGGCGCTCGACCCACGCACCGCCGCCGAGGCCGCCGCCGACGAGACCGTCCCCGTCGCCGTCCGGCGACCGGGTATCGAGGCCGTGCTGTTCCTGGCCGACGAACCGGTCGACGTCGAGGTCCTGGCCGAGCTCGTCGAGGCGACCCCGGCCGAGGTCGAGGCGGAGCTGCACGCCCTGGCGGAGGCGTATGCCGCCGCCGGGAGCGGTATCGAGGTCCGGCAGGCCGCCGGCGGCTGGCGGCTCTACACCGCCCCGCCCGCGGCGCCGGTGGTCCGGCGGTTCGCCCTGCTCGGGCGGACCGGTCGGCTCACGCAGGCCGCCCTGGAGACCCTGGCGGTGATCGCCTACAAGCAACCCATCAGCCGGCAGGCCATCTCCGACATCCGCGGGGTCAACGCCGACGGCGCGGTCCGGAGCCTGGTCGCCCGTGGCTTCGTGACCGAGGTCGCCCGCGATCCCGGCCCCGGGCAGGCCGTGCTCTACGGGACGACCCGTACCCTGCTCGAGCGCCTCGGCCTGAACTCGCTGGAGGAGCTGCCGTCGCTGACCGAGTTCCTTCCGGAGGCACCGGCCCCCGACGAGCCCGCGCTCGACCGGCTGCGGGACGTCCGCCGACGACTCGCGGCGGGGGAGGACCTGCCGAGCGGCCTCGGCGGGCGCACCGATGCCCAGACCAACACGGGGGAGCACGGCCGGTCCAGCGATGAGGACGACGAGGTGATGCCACCCCCGACCGCACCGGTCGGTGGTCGCGACGAAGGCGGCGAGATGGACGAGCTCACGGACCGGCTGGAGGCTGCGGCCCAGAACGCCATGGGGCGTCTGCGGGCCGCGGTGTCCGCCTCGGAGCCCGCGCCGCCCACCGAGCCCTCGGAGCCGGCGGAGGAGCCGGACGCCGCCGCCGACGGCGAGGAGGCCGACCGTGGCTGAGGAGCGCCTGCAGAAGGTCCTCGGCGCCGCCGGCATCGCCTCCCGTCGCGCGAGCGAGGAGCTGATCGCCGCCGGTCGCGTCGAGGTCAACGGTGAGGTCGCACAGCTCGGACGCAAGGTCGACCCCCAGCACGACGTGGTCACGGTCGACGGGGAACGGGTCAACATCGACCCCGATCGCGTCTACCTGATGTTGAACAAGCCGCAGGGGGTCCTGACCACCGTCGACGATCCGGAGGGGCGGCCGACGGTCATGGATCTGATCAACCTCCCGCAACGGCTGTTCCCGGTCGGCCGGCTCGACCAGGACACCGAGGGGTTGCTGCTGCTGACCAACGACGGGGAGCTGACCAACGCGCTGACCCACCCGTCCTACGGGGTGGAGCGGACCTACGTGGCGCTCGTGCCGGGGCCGGTCCGCAAGAAGACCCTCGCCGCGCTGCGCGACGGGGTGGAGCTCGACGACGGCCTGGCCAAGCCGCTGCGCGCGCGGGTCCTCCAGACCCAACGGTCCAAGTCGCTGCTCGAGATCGTGATGACCGAGGGCCGCAAGCGTGAGGTCCGGCGCATGCTCGGCGGGCTGGACCTCTACGTCGAGCGGCTCGCCCGGGTGGCCTACGGCGGGGTCGAGCTCGGCGACCTCCGGCAGGGCAAGTGGCGCTTCCTCAGCCAGCCCGAGATCGCCCGGCTGCACGAGGCGGTCTCCGGCGGCCGTCGACCGCGCCGGGAGCGGTCCGGAGCCAGCCGCCCGCCGAAGGCCGGCGGCCAGGGAGGTGCACGGTGAACGGCGATGCACGGGTACGGGCGCTGCGGGGTGCCACCACGTTGGAGACGGACGAGCGGGAGCACCTGTTCGAGCGCACGCAGGAGCTGATCGCCGGCGTCTTCGAACGCAACGAGCTGACCGAGGACGACCTGATCTCCATCATCTTCACCGCCACCGACGACGTCCGCAGCGCCTACCCGGCGGAAGCGGCGCGGGAGGCCGGGATCACCCATGTGCCGCTGCTGTGCACCCGGGAGCTCGACATCGACGGCGGGATCGGCCGCTGCATCCGGATCCTGATCCACGCCTACACGACCCGCACCGCACATGAGCTCCGCCACGTCTACCTGCACGAGGCCCGTCAGCTGCGCACGGATCTCCCCGAGTGAGCGCCGCGCCCCGACGTCTGGCCGTCATCGGCGCCGGCCTCATCGGCGGCTCGATCGCCCTGGCTGCCCGAAGGGCCGGCGGGTTCGAGGTCCGGCTCACCGACGCGGACCCCGCGATCCGTGACCGCGCCAGCGCCCTCGGATTGGCCGAGTTCGTCACCGACACGGTGGCCGAGGCGGTCGCCGGCGCGGAGCTGGTCATCGCCGCCGTCCCGACGAGCGCGGTGGCCGAGGTCCTGCTCGCCGCGGCTCGGGGAGCGCCACCGGAGGCGATCCTGACCGATGCGGCGAGCCTGAAGGCGACCCTCACCCTAGAGGTGACGTCGAGGTTGAGGGATGAGGGGCTGCGTCCGGAGCGCTTCATCGGTGGACATCCGATGGCGGGCAGCGAGCGCAGCGGCCCGGAGGCCGCCGACGGGCAGCTGTTCCAGGCTGCGACCTGGGTGCTCACCCCGACCGCGGAGACCGACGACGGGGTCCTGACCGCGTTGTCGGGCGACCTGCGTTCCTTCGGCGCCAGGGTGGTCGCCCTCCCGCCGGAGCGGCACGACGAACTCGTGGCCGTGATCAGCCATCTGCCGCAGGTGGTCGCCTCGACCCTGGCCGCCGTGGCCGGGGACGTGCTGGCGGCGACCGGTGACGCCGTGCTGTCCGTGGCGGGTGGTGGTTTCCGCGACACCACCCGGATCGCCGCCAGCGACCCGGCGCTGTGGGTCCCGATCCTCCGGGGCAACAGCAGCGCGGTGCTCGAATCGCTCGGCGCCTACCGCGATCGGCTGGACGCGCTCGCCCGAGCGATCGAGGAGGACGATTGGGAGACGGTCTCCGAGACGCTGTTGCACGCGAGCGCCGCCCGACACCGGCTCGCGCCCAAGGTGGTCACCGGCGACCTCGCCGACGTGGTCGTCCCGATGGACGACCGTCCCGGCCAGCTCGCCACGGCCACGACCGCCCTCGGATCGGCCGGCATCAACGTCGAGGACCTGACGATGCGCCACGCCGGCGCCGGTGGGCGCGGTGCGCTGGTCGTCCGGGTGGCGGTTGAGGACCAGGAGTCCGCGGTCGGGGTGCTGGAGGGAGCCGGCCTCCACGCCCACCTCCAGCCCGACTGGGCGGACGACGATCCGAGTGCGCCGACCGACCCCTGACCGGGGCTCCACCGGAGGATGCCCGTGCCGACCCGCGCCATCACCCCGCTGTCCCGCCCACCCGATGCCACGGTGCGGGTCCCGGGCTCCAAGAGCGTCACCAACCGCGCGTTGGTCGCCGCAGCGTTGGCGACCGGCACCTCGCGTTTGCGCGGGGTGCTCGCCGCCGACGACACGAGCGCGATGATCGCGGGGCTCGGCGCCCTCGGCGTGACGCTCGAGAGCAGCGCCGACGGGACGAGGGTGCGTGTCGTCGGCACCGGGGGGCGGCCCCCCGCCACCTCGCCGTCGGTGGACGTCCGCCTGTCCGGCACGACCGCCCGGTTCCTCGCCCCGGTCCTGGCGCTGGTCGCGGGGACCGCCCGCCTCGACGGTGGGGAGCCGTTCCGTCGCCGCCCCATGGCGCCGGCGATCGACGCACTGCGCCAACTCGGTGCCGAGGTGGTCGAGGTCGGCGAGCCCGGGCACCTGCCGATCACGGTGACGGCGCCAGCGGCGCCGGCCGACCGCGTCCGGGTGGCCGGTGATGCCTCCAGCCAGTTCCTGTCCGGGCTGCTGCTCGTCGCCCCGGTCCTGCCGGACGGCCTCACGGTCGAGGTGGACACGGCGCTGGTCTCCCGGCCCTACGTGGCCCTCACCGAACGCGTGCTGGGCTGGTTCGGGGCCGAGGTGGCGCATCCCGACCCCCACACCTTCGTCGTCGCCGGGTCGGGGTACACCGGCGCGGACATCGACATCGAGCCGGACGCGTCCGCGGCGAGCTACCTGCTGGCGGCCGCCGCCATCACCGGCGGGCGGGTCCGGGTCGCCGGTCTGACCCGCCACTCGAGCCAGGGCGATGCGGGCTTCGCCCACGTGCTCGCACGGATGGGAGCCGAGGTCATCGTCGACGACGAGGGCACCGAGGTGCGGGGGACCGGCCGGCTCCAGGGGATCGAGGTCGACCTCGGGGCGATGTCCGACACGGCGCAGACCCTGGCCGCGGCGGCGGTGTTCGCCGACTCGCCGACCCGCATCACCGGCATCGGCTTCATCCGGGCCAAGGAGACCGACCGCATCGCGGCCGTGGTCACCGAGCTGAGGAGGCTCGGCATCGACGCCCGGGAGGAGCCGGACGGGCTGGTGATCCATCCCGGCCGGCCGACGCCGGGGGCGGTCTCGACATATAACGACCACCGGATGGCGATGAGCTTCGCACTGCTCGGCCTCGTCGTCCCCGGGATCGAGATCGCGGACCCGGAGTGCGTCGACAAGACCTTCCCCCGCTACTTCGAGGTGCTCGACGAGTTGCGCGCCTGAGGCTCTTGGACCGTCGGCGGGGACCGCGGACGCTCGGAAGCGGGGACCTGCTCGGTACGCTTTCGTGTCGGCCGGTCGTCCGCATCGCACACGTGGGGTCCGGCCCAGGGCAGGTGTCCCGCCGCCCCGTGATCCTCGAGAGCCCGGAGTCCGCTGTGTCCGACGTGAGTGACCCCACGCCCGGGGGCCCGCAGCCGGACGCCCCGGCCGACACCGAGGACGACGCGCGCGACGCCTACGTGGATGCGTTGGCCGGGCTCGTGGTCGCGATCGACGGACCGGCGGGCTCGGGCAAGTCGACCGTCGCCCGTCGGGTCGCCGCAGCGGTCGGGTTGCCCCACGTGGACACCGGGGCGCTGTATCGGGCCGCGGCGTTGGCCTGCCTGCGCGCCGAGGTCCCCCTCGACGACGGCGACGCCTGCGCCGAGGCGGTCCGCGCCGTGGAGATCACCCGGCGCGACGATCGCACCCAGCTCGACGGCGAGGACGTCGAGGAGGAGATCCGTGACGATGCCGTCACCGCCGCGGTGTCGTCGGTGTCGGCGCACGGGGCCGTCCGTGACCAGTTGCTCGTCACCCAACGCCAGCAGCTCGCCGATCAGGGCGGGGTGATGGAGGGCCGCGACATCGGCACCGTCGTCGCGCCGGACGCCGACCTCAAGGTCTACCTCACCGCCAGCGTGGAGGAGCGGGCACGCCGCCGGGCCGGCCAGCTCGGGCGTGACGACGTGGACGTCCTCGCGGCGCAGATCGTCGAACGGGACGCACGGGACGGCTCCCGCGAGGTCGCTCCGATGCATCCGGCCGAGGACGCCTGGCAGCTCGACACCACCGATGCGCACCTCGAGGACGTGGTCGCCGCGGTGGTGGCCCGGATTTACGAGGTCGTGGCCGGGGTGGACCACACCGACGCCGACATCCCCACCGACCCGCTGGCCACCCGCCGGGCGCTGCCGCGGGTGGCGATCGTCGGCCGCCCCAACGTCGGCAAGTCGACCCTGGTCAACCGCATCCTCGGCAGTCGGGTGGCCATCGTCGAGGAGCAGCCGGGCGTCACCCGCGATCGGACCGAGCATCTGGCCGACTGGGTCGGCCGGCCGTTCATCGTGGTGGACACCGGGGGTTGGGAGCACCGCGCCGAGGGGATGGCGGCCCGGATCGTCGCCCAGGCGGAAGCGGCGATCGCCGACGCCGACCTCGTGCTGTTCGTCGTGGACGGGACCGTCGGGGCGCTGGAGGACGACGAGCGCTACGCCAAGCTCCTGCGTCGCTCCGGCATCCCAACCCTGCTGGTGGCCAACAAGATCGACGGGGACAAGCAGGAGCCGCTGATCCACGAGCTCTACACGCTCGGCCTCGGCGAGCCCCGCGGCGTCTCCGCCCGCCACGGACGCGGGATCGGTGACCTGCTCGACGAGGTGGTCGGTGAGCTCCCGCCGGAGGCGACCACGACGCCGGACGAGACGGCCGTCCCGCACGTCGCGATCGTCGGCAAGCCCAACGTCGGGAAGTCGTCGCTGTTCAACCGCATCCTGGGGGAGGAGCGCTCGATCGTGGACCCCGTGCCGCACACCACGCGTGACGCGGTGGACACGATGCTCGAGCTGGATGGCCAGCCCTGGGTCTTCGTCGACACCGCCGGGATGCGCCGGCACTACCGGCGGGGTGAGGACACCGAGCTGTACTCGGTCGACCGCACGCGGGCCGCGATCGAGCAGGCGGACCTGGTGCTGTTCGTGATCGATGCCTCCGAGCCGCTGGGCGAGCAGGACCAG
This sequence comes from Nitriliruptoraceae bacterium, assembly GCA_040904745.1. Lineage (GTDB taxonomy): Bacteria > Actinomycetota > Nitriliruptoria > Nitriliruptorales > Nitriliruptoraceae > T1Sed10-7. Next base: position 577 of record JBBDSW010000135.1, on the reverse strand, counting down.
CGTCTCGCCGCGCTGCTGCGCGAGGCCGGCCGCGGGGTCGTGCTGGTCTGCAACAAATGGGATCTGGTCGACGAACAGCGCCGCGACGATCTGGAGCGGGAGCTGGACCGGCTGCTGTCCTTCGCCGCCTGGGCACCCCGGGTCAACGTCTCCGCCATGAGCGGGCGCGGGGTACGGCGGCTGCTGCCGCAGCTGCAGATCGTGTGGACCAACTACCGCCGCCGGGTGCCGACCCGGGAGCTGAACACCCACATCGAGGAGGCCGTCGCCCACCACGCGCCACCCCGCAAGGGCCACAAGCAGCTGCGCATCCGCTACGCCACCCAGGCCGAGACGGCGCCGCCGCGCTTCGTCCTGTTCGCCAACGGCGGGATCCCGGAGGGCTACCAGCGCTACCTCGAACGCACGCTCCGCGAGCGCTACGACTTCACCGGTGTCCCGCTCCTGATCGACGACCGTCCGCCGGCTCCCTCCGACCGTCGGCGACGCCGGGGGGGACGCAGCGCGAGAGCCGACCAGCGCAGCCGCCGCTGAGCGTCGGGGACGGTCGGCCTGTCCCCGCTGCGGCCGGTTGGCC
>JBBDSW010000134.1:0-4582 GCA_040904745.1 Nitriliruptoraceae bacterium | reverse complement strand
GGCGGTGGCCGACCCGGGACCGGGCACGGGACCGACGGCTGGAAGCCCGGCCGTCCATCAGAGCTCGATGATCGCTCCCGTGACCGCCAGCTCGAGTTCGGCGAGGTGGTCCGTGCCGAGCGTGCCGCCGTCACGATCACGGACGTAGAAGACGTCGGTGACCTCATGGCCCATCGTCTGGACGCGCGCGACCACGATGTCGAGCTCCAGCTCGGCGAGCGCCGTCGCGATCGCGTAGAGCACCCCGATGCGGTCGAGGGCACGCACCTCGACGATGGTGGCCCGGCCGCTCGGATCCTCGTCCACCGTGACCTTGGTCGCCACGGCCGGGAGCCGCGAGACTCGAGGCCGCTCGGATCGGGCCTTGTCGAGCACCCGGGCCCGGACGGCCAGCCGCCCACCGGCGGCCTCGTCCAGATCGCCCTCGACCCGCACCCACCAGGAGCCGCTCGTGCCCTCCGGCGGCATGACCTTGAACGTGTCGACGGCCAAACCGTCCTCACGGGTGAAGGCGTCGGCCGCCACGATCGAACCGCCGTGCAGCGCGACGACCCCGGCCACCTTCGCGAACCAGCCGGGGTGATCCACGGCGACGACATCGAGCTCGTCGATCCCGCCGTGGCCTTCGGGATCATCCTCGCCGGGCGTCACCCGGGTGCGGACCTCGGTGAGCCCGGGCGGGTTGGCGACCATCAGCGTGTGCCGCACGACGGCCCGCGGGGAGACGGCAGCCGCGTACCGCCGCGGCAGTCGGGCCAGGTGGGCGCGCACCCGCTCCGGATCGGCACCGAGCTCTGGCGCGAGCTCCTGGGCGGCACGGGCGGTGACGGCGGCGCCGCCAGCGACCTCGTCGGGATCGGTCTCGTCGAACACGGCTGTCACCTTCGTCACCAGGCGCCGAACCAGCGCCGCGGTCCACTCGCTCCAGGCGGTCGGCCCGGTGGCCCGACCGTCAGCGACGGCCAGCAGCTGCAACATCGCCAGCGTGGACCGATCCCCCACGATCTCGGCGATCTCGTAGGCGAGCGCCGGATCCCCGACGTCGCGTCGCCTGGCGGTATCAGGGAGCAGCAGGTGGAGTCGGACCAGCTGCTCGATGCGTGCGATGGTGCCATCCCGCGCCCCCATCCGCTGGGCGATCGCGGCGGCGACCGGGATCCCCGTCTCCTCGTGCGGCTCCCCGAACGCCTTGCCGACGTCGTGGACGAGCGTGCCGAGCACCAGCGCCTCGCGATCGTCCACCTCGGCGAGCGTCTCGGCGGCCCACGGCTCACGACGCACCAGCTCCCCGAGCTCGGCCGCCGCGTGGAAGCCGTGCCGGTCCAGGGCGTAGCGGTGGTAGGGGTTGCGCTGCGCGCGACCACGCGTGGGCGCCCACTCGGGCACCCACGCGGACCACACGCCGACCTCGTCGAGTTCGGCCAGCGCCGGCAGTGCCACCTCGCCGCGCAGGAGGACGCCGACGACCCGATCGCGGCAGGCGTCCGACCATCCCCACGGTGGAGCGGGGTCGGGAGGACCCGCGTCCGTATCCGTCGCCGTCGCCGCCACGCCCCGCTCGGCCCGGTTGCGCAGACGCGCGGCGCTCCCCCGGTCCAGGACCGCTCCGGTGTCCGCCAAGGCGACCAGCAGCCGCGACGGCAGGCTGGGATCGTCGATGCCGACGGCTCCGGCCCGCTCCGTGTCGGCTGGGAGCCGCAGCACGCCGTCGACGAGCTCGAACCCGTCGACCTCGCGCTCGGTCGGGCGACCGAGGCGCCGGCGACCACGCGCCACGTCGGCGTCGATCAGCGCCCAGGCGCGGCGGTGCACGTGGTCGATCGTGCGAGCGGCGAGGTAGAGCTCGCGCAGGAGTCGATGGGGCGCGAGGTCGTGGGCGTCCGCATCCACGTGTCCGAGCCGGGCCGCCACCTCGTCGTGCAGTTCCAGGCGGAGCACGTCCGGTTTGGCCGTCGTCCCCGCCGCCACGAGGTGGGTGGCGACCCGTGCGGCGAGTAGGCGCTCCTCGGCCGCTGCGATCCGCGGGCGATCGGGGGCGCCGAGGTAGCCGGCGGGCACGAGCGGGTCCAGTCCGACCGCGCCGACCAACGCCGCGGCCGCCCAGCGCAGCGACTGGACGTCGCGGAGGCCTCCGGCCCCGTCCTTCAGGTGCGGTTCGAGGACCTCGGCGGCGTCACCCGCGCGGGCTCGCCGCCCGCGATCCGCCTCGCGTAGCGCCGCGAGGAAATGGTGTGGCCGGCGACGCAGGCGACGCACCACCTCGGTGCGCACCAGCTGGACGAACGCCGTGTCGCCGGTGACCGTTCTGAGGTCCAGGGTGGCCGTCGCGCTGTCGAGGTCATCGATCGCACCGAGCGACTCGCGGCGATCACGGACCGCGTACCCCACGGTCAGACCAACGTCCCACAGCGGGTAGACGACGGCCCGTACGAGCTCCTCGAGGACCGCATCGTCGAGTCGGTCGTGCAACAGGAGCAGGTCGATGTCGGAGCTCGGGCACAGCTCCCGGCGCCCGTAGCCACCGACCGCTACCACCGCGAACCGGTGCCGGGCGAGCAGCGGGGCCGCCAGCGTGCCGAGGGCATCGTCCACCGCCTCGGTCGCCGCATGGCACCAGGCGCGGCCGGGCGGTGGCCCGTCCTCGACGAGCCTCGCCCGGCGCGCCTTGAGCTCGGCGACGACGCCGGCCGGATCGGCCGCCCCTGCGTCGGGAGGCGGAGCGGACGTCTGCTGCACGGCGCGGCTCAGATCGCCTCGACGTTCTCCTCGGCCGTGCGGATACGCACGATCCGTTCGACATCGGTCACGAACACCTTGCCGTCCCCGACCTGTCCGGTCTGCGCGTTGGCAACGATGGTGTCCACCACCTCGGCGACCTGCGGGGCATCGGCCAGGATCTCCAGCTTGATCTTCGGGACGAACTCCACGGTGTACTCCGCGCCCCGGTAGACCTCGCTGTGTCCACGCTGCCGGCCGTAGCCACGTACCTCCGAGACGGTCAGTCCCTGGATGCCGAGCTCCTGCAGCGCATCCTTGATGTCGTCGAGCTTGTGCGGCTTCACGATCGCCGTGACGAGCTTCACATCGTCCTCCTCGATGGTCCGACCCCCGTGGAACGGGTGATCGCTTGCGGGCCCAACGCCCACCACCCCGACCTCTCGGATCGGGCAGCGGTGACGGTGGTACGCACCGCCTGGTCCGGGTGGTGTCCCACCCGCGGAACGCGATCCTCGCGGGCAGGTGTCTCCCGGCCGTGTCCTGATCGTTTCTACCCTGTTACACCACCGCCCGACGGGGGTCCGAGATCCTGCTCCGGCCGCTCGTCGACCGGCTGATCGAACACGGTCACGGCGGCCGTGAAGGTGTGCAGGACGCTCCGGGCGCCGAGCGGACCGAACTCACCCTCCGTGACCGCCCCTGCCACCTCGACGTCGAGGTGGTCCTGCACGCTGCGTGCATCGTGATCAGGGACCTCGAACAGCCCGACGCCGCGCCCGACGGAGGAGAACAGCAGCGCCCCCGCGGCCGGTCCCGCCGTCCGCAGCCGCGCCGCGAGGTCGGCGCCGGCGTGGATCGGGTCGGGGAGATGGAACTGGACGGTCGAGCCGGGGAGGATCCGGTCACCGACGGTCAGCGCACCCGTGTCGGCGTCGATGGCCAGGACGTGACGGAGCTGGAAGTCCCCGGAGTGGTACTCGTCGCGGACCTCGTCGACGACCGTTCCGATCTGCAGCCCGCCCTTCTCGAGCCGGGCGAGGTCACCGACCGACAGGGACGCCAGGAGTCGATCGAGGTAGTCGCTCGCCGGCTCGCCGGCCAGCGCGAGGATCCGGTCCTCGACCGCGTCGGTCACCGTGACCGGCCGTCCGATGGAGCTGCAGCCCATGGACAGCAGCGCCGTCACGTCGATGTCACGCAGGACCACCCCGACCGCGCCGTCGGAGTGCACCCGGCCGTCGACGACGAACCGGGAGCGGCCGAGCCCACCGGAGACCAGGCCGCCGAGCAGCAGCGATCCCGGGCGCTGCTCGCTGAGCCGTACGGCGAGCTCGCTGGCCGGCAGATCGTGGGGATCGGCGAGGACGAGGGTGACGTCGCCGGGCTCGGTGTCCGGCCAGCCCACGACGGTGACGCCCCCGCTGACCGGTCGCAGCGTCCAGACCCGGAACGGCTGCACCCAGCCACCCGGGGCCGCGAGCGCCCAGACCACGACCGCCGGTCCGTCGGCCACCTCCACGCCCGGTCCGATGACCCCGGAGGCGACGGCGCCGAGCAGGACGCCGGGTTCGAGCCGGGCTTCGATCGCCGCGGCGACATCGCCGAGGTGGTCGGAATGGTCCGGGGTGACGGTCACGACGACGAGGTCGCAGCGCGGTGGGTCCGAGGGCGCCGCGGCGGTGGTGGTCTCAGGCGCTTCCGGGCGGGCGGACTCGGCCGGGACGGTGTGGACCGGGCGCGCACGCTGCGCGAGGCGGGAGGCGACGGCGTCGGCCGCCTCCACGGCGGCGACCCCGGCGTCGGCACTGCGTGACAGCGCGGCAGCGGTGTGCACCGGCACGACGGTCCCTTCGCGGCTTCGGTG
>JBBDSW010000133.1:0-4656 GCA_040904745.1 Nitriliruptoraceae bacterium | reverse complement strand
GGGCGAGTTCGGCGGTGTTGACCAGGTTGCCGTTGTGGCCGAGCGCCAGCCCGCCACCGGTCGGGATCTCCCGGTACTGCGGCTGCGCGTTGACCCACGAGGAGGCGCCGGTGGTCGAGTACCGACAGTGGCCGACGGACAGGTGCCCCTCGAGCGCCGCGAGTCCGGTGTCGGTGAACACCTGGTTGACCAGGCCCATGTCCTTTTGGACGACGATGCGGCGGCCGTCCGAGGCCGCGATGCCAGCGGATTCCTGGCCGCGGTGCTGCAACGCGTACAGACCGAAGTAGGTGAGCCGCGCCACGTCCTCGCCGGGGGCGTAGAGCCCCATCACACCGCACTCGTCACGGGGGCTGTCGAGGTCGTCGCTGATGGGGGTCGGTGCGGACGTCACAGGAGGGACCTCACGAAAGGGCGCCGGCGGGGGCGCCTCGGGGACGGCGACGACTGTGCGACAGGGTAGCCGCCCGACGTGCGTGCACCCGGTGAGGCGCTGGTGAGGCGCTGGTGAGGCCCTGGGATCCACAAGCGGCCCACTTCACGCCCCGAGGAACCGGCTGGGCGGGACCATCCGGCGTTCTCACCCGCAGATGCCCCCGATACTCCCGCTGGCCGGGAACACCGGGCGCGCTCACCCGCAGATGCCCCCGATACTCCCGCTGAGCGGGAACATCCGACACTCGGGCCTGCGAACGCCCGAGGAACCCGCCACGCGGGAACATCCGGCACTCTCACCCGCCAACACCCCCGAGGAACCCGCCACGCGGGAACATCGGGCGACTCCGCCCAGGCTCGGCCGTGTCGGGCCGCGGCAGACCAGGCTCGGCCGCTCCAGACCGAGCTCGGCCGCGCCAGACTGAGCTCGGGATCCCGGGACGGCGACCCGTGCCGGTCCGGTCTCAGCTGTGGAAGCCGAAGCCCTGGGCCTCGCTGGCCAGCTGCTGCTGCACCCGCTCATCCTTCTCGCGTGAGCCCTCGGTCAGTTCCTCACGGTGAGTGTCCAGGGCAGCGGTGAGCTCCGGATCGCCGGCGGCCAGGATCCGTACCGCGAGGAGCCCGGCGTTGTGCGCGCCGCCGACCGCGACGGTCGCGACCGGGATCCCCGATGGCATCTGCACGATGGAGAGCAGGGAGTCGAGCCCGTCGAGGTGGCGCAGGGGCACGGGCACCCCGATCACCGGCAGCGAGGTGACGCTGGCGAGCATGCCCGGCAGGTGCGCAGCCCCACCGGCGCCGGCGATCAGGACCTGCAGGCCACGCCCCGCGGCCTCCTGACCGTAGGTCAGCATCCGCGTCGCATCGCGGTGGGCGGAGACGACGTGGACCTCGTGGGCCACCTCGAAGCGCTCCAACGCCTCGATGGCACCCCGCATCGTGTCCAGGTCCGAGTCGCTGCCCATCACGACGGCGACGCGGGGCGTGCCGTCCGGGGTCCGCTCGTCTGCCATGCCATCCTCCTTGTGGTCGGGACGGACCGGGGCGCTCACCCTCCGAGGAGGCGGTGTGCGGCCGTCCGGGCCAGATCGAGCGCCACGGCGTCGTCGTCGCCGAGCACGGTCACGTGCCCGATCTTGCGGCCGGGCCGTGACGCCTTGCCGTAGAGGTGGATCTGGGCGCCGGGGATCTCCAGCGCCCGCGGAAGGTGCTCGGCGATCCGGTCCTCCCCCGCAGGGCCGAGCAGGTTGACCATCGCCGCCACCGGCGTTCTCAAGCTCGTGTCCCCGAGCGGCCAGTCGAGCACGGCGCGCAGGTGGTTGTGGAACTGGGAGGTGGTGGCAGCCTCGATCGTGGCGTGCCCGGAGTTGTGTGGACGCACGGCCAACTCGTTGATCGTGAGCTCGCCGTCCCGCCCCAGGAACAGCTCGACCGCCACGATGCCGACGCCGTCCACCGCCGCGGCCACCTGCCGCCCGAGCGCGACGGCCGCATCCACGACGTGGCCCGGCACCCGCGCGGGCTGGACGATCTCGACGCAGATGCCGTCGCGCTGGACGGTCTCGACCAGCGGGTAGGTCACCTGCTCACCGCCCGCTCGGCGGGCGGAGACGACCGCGAGCTCCACCGCGATGTCGACGTGCGACTCGACCAGCCACGCACCGCCGGCAGCCAGCACGTCCGCGGCCCCTCCCCGCCCCGACACCACCTCGACGCCACGCCCGTCGTAGCCACCTCGGCGCGTCTTGAGCACCACCGGCCAGCCGTGCTCCTCGGCGAAGGTGGCGACGTCGTCGGCGGTCGCGACTGGAGCGAAGGCCGGAACGGGGAGGCCCTGCGCAGCGAGCCGCGTGCGCGCATGCAGCTTGTCCTTGGCGTGCAGGAGCGCCGCCGCCCCGGGCCGCACCAGGTTGCCCTCGTCCGCCAGGATGGCCAGGTGCTCGTCAGGCACCAGCTCGTGGTCGAGCGTGACCACGTCGACCTCGGCGGCGAAGGCCCGCAGCACGTCGAGGTCGTCCGGGGAGCCGATCCGGGACACGGCACCGGCCAGGACGGCGGGCTCCGCGTCATGGGTCGCGAGCACGTGCAGCCCGACCCCGAGGTCGATGGCGGCGGCCTGGGTCATCCGGGCGAGCTGGCCAGCACCGACCATCCCGACCCGGGCCACATCCGGTCGGCTCACCCCGCTCACCGGTCGAGCACCGCGCCGAGGCCGTCCTCGTGGGCTACCCGGAGCTCCTCGAGGTCGAGCTCGAGCACGCCCCGGATCTCCAGCCGCTGGCCACCGACCGTGCCGATGTCGGTCAGCGGGACCTCGGCGTCGTCACACAACTGGGCGAAGGCACGCACGTGTGCCGACGGGACGGTGACCACGACCCGACCGGGAGACTCGCTGAACAGAGCCTGGGTCACCCCGACGCCGTCCTCGATCGTGACCTCGGCCCCGACGTCGCCGGCGATGCAGGACTCGGCCAAGGAGGCCAGCAGCCCCCCGGATCCGACGTCGTGGGCGGAGGTGACCAGGTGCTCGCGCGCCGCCTCGTGGAGCACCTCGGCGATCGTGGCCTCCAACTCCAGGTCCACCGGTGCGAGCACGCCGCCGAGCGGAGCGCCGAGGTAGCGCTGGAGCTCGGAGCCGGCCAGCCCCTGCGAGGTCGGCGCGCCGAGCAGGAACAGCAGGTCACCCTCGTCCTCGAAGGCGCAGCCGAGCGCGTCCTCCGCATCGGCCAGCACCCCGAGGATGCCGACGACCGGGGTGGGGTGGATGGCCTGCCCGCTGGTCTCGTTGTAGAGCGAGACGTTGCCGCCGGTGACGGGCACGCCGAGCGCACGGCAGGCCTCCCCCATCGCCTCGATCGACGCGGCGAGCTGCCACATGATCTCCGGGCGTTCCGGGTTGCCGAAGTTGAGACAGTTGGTGGTCGCCAGCGGCCGTGCGCCGGTCGTTGCCACGTTGCGGAACGCCTCGGCCACCACCCGTCTGGTGCCCTCCACCGGGTCGATCTCGCACCAGCGGCCGTTGCCGTCCGTCGAGCAGGCGATCGCGCGCCGGCTGCCGGGGAGGCGCACGACACCGGCGTCGGCCATCCCGGGTCCGAGCACGGTCCCCGCCAGCACGTGCTGGTCGTACTGTTCGAAGACCCAGCGCTTCGACGCGACGTTCGGTGACCGGAGGAAGCCGAGCGCGAACGCCGCGAGGTCGCCATCCGGTGCGTGCAGCGTGGCATCGAGCGACTCCGCGTCCACCTCGGCGTAGTCGTCGAGCCAGGCCGGACGCTGGCGGGGACGGTCGTAGGTCGGGCCTTCGTCCGCCAGCGAGCGGGCCGGCAGATCGGCGATCGGCTGCCCACCGCGGGTGAGTTGCAGGGCGTCGCCCTCCACGACCTCACCGATGACCACGGCGGGGACACCCCAGCGTGCCGCGACCTCCTGGACCTCCTCGAGCCGTTCCGGGGCGACGAGCGCGAGCATGCGCTCCTGCGACTCGGAGCACAGGATCTCCCAGGACTCCATCGACGGCTCGCGCAGGTGGACCCGGTCGAGGTCGACGTCCATGCCGAGCGACGCGGCCGAGGCGAGCTCGGAGGTCGAACAGGCGATGCCGGCGGCGCCCATGTCCTGGATCCCGGACAACAGGTCGCGTTCGTAGAGTTCCAGGCAGCACTCGATCAGCAGCTTCTCCGCGAACGGGTCGCCGACCTGGACGTTGGGGCGCTTCGCCTCGAGCCCCGCATCGAACTCCTGGCTGGCCAGCACCGACGCACCGCCGATGCCGTCGCGTCCGGTGGCGGACCCGAGGAGGACGGCGAGGTGGCCCGGCTCCTCGGCGCGGGCGAGCTGGAGGCGGCCGCGTTCCATCACCCCGATCGCGAGCACGTTCGTGAGCGGGTTGCCGGCGTAGGTGTCGTCGAAGACCACCTCGCCGCCGATGTTGGGGACGCCGACGCAGTTGCCGTAGTGACCGACCCCGCGGACGACTCCGTCGATCAGGTGACGCTGGAACGCATCCACCGGGTGCTCGCTGCCGGCACCGTCCGTCCAGCCGCCCGGGTCCCCGAACCGCAGCGGGTCCATGATCGCGATCGGCCGGGCACCCATGGTGAAGATATCGCGGAGGATGCCACCGACCCCCGTCGCCGCCCCCTGGAACGGCTCCACGTACGACGGGTGGTTGTGGGACTCGATCTTGAACGCGACCGCGAGCCCGTCGCCGACGTCGAC
>JBBDSW010000132.1:0-4664 GCA_040904745.1 Nitriliruptoraceae bacterium | reverse complement strand
CGCGACCTCCACCTTGGCAAGGTGGCGCTCTAGCCAACTGAGCTACATCCGCGTGCAGCGGCGGGAAGGTAACCCTTCGCAAGGGGGGCGGCAAACCACGGGTCCCCGCACCCGCCTCAGGCGGAGCCCGTCCCGGTGGACCCGAAACCGCCCTCACCGCGTGCGGTGTCACTGAGCTCGTCGACCTCGACCACCTCGGCGCGCCCGACCTGCTGCAGGAGGAGCTGCGCGATCCGGTCGCCCGCGGCGATGTCGACCACCTCGCCACCGAGGTTGATCAGGAGGACCTGGAGCTCACCCCGGTAGCCGGCATCGATCGTGCCCGGGGCGTTGGCGACGGTCAGCCCATGTCGGCGCGCCAGACCGGAACGGGGATGCACCAACCCCACCCAGCCGGCCGGTATAGCGACCGCGAGTCCAGTGGGCACCGCCGACCGCTCCCCCGGCCCGAGGCGCACCGGTACCGACGCTGCCAGATCGAGCCCCGCGTCGCCGTCGTGGGCGTAGCTCGGGAGGGGAACATCCGCGGACAGCCGCTTGACCTCGAGCCTCGGGTTCATCATCCACTCCTCGCGGCTGGCCCCCGGCGACTCAACCGGGCTGATCCGTCGTCGCATCACCAGTCGGCCCACCGATCGGCGCGCTGACCACTCCGGGGACGACCGTGGCGGCGGGTCGCTGCGCCTCGGCGAGCCGTCGTGCCCGCTCCGAGACGGCACCGGCGCTCTCGACCAGTTCCGCCACCGCACGCTCCAGCATGCCCGGTACCACCTCGATGTCGGGCAGGGCGTCGTAATCGGCGGTGAACCCGAAGTTGAGATAGCCGTCGATCGAGGTGACTGCGACCCCGTAGCTGTGGTTGGCCGCCAGCGGGGTGAACGGGAACGCCCCGAGCAGACGTGAGCCGAGGCAGTAGACCGGCTGCTGGGGGCCGGGCACGTTGGTGACGAGGAAGTTGAAGAGCCGGGCGTTGACCGCCGCGCGGGCGGCCATCGCGTGCAAGGTCGGCGGTGCGAACTCCCCGAGCCCCAACAGGAACCCGGCCCCGACCGCCGCATGCGAGGACTTCACGTCGCTCATCGCCTCGTGGCAGACGCGGAGCCGCTCGGTCGGGTCCATCTCGAACATGGGGAGGTCCACGAAGACGGTGACCACCCGGTTGCCCAGCGCGTGCTGGTCGGACTCGGTGCGGGTGGAGACCGGCACCATCGCACGCAACCACAGACCATCGGTCCGCTCGCCACGATGACGCAGGAGGCGCCCGGTGGCATCCGCCACGGCCGCGAGGACCACGTCGTTCACGGTCGTGCGGAAGGCGTCCTTGACCGCCTTGACCTGCTCGAGCGGGATGCGCTGGATCGCGAACCGACGTTGGCGCCCCGGTGGCTGGTTCAGGGGGGATCGTGGCGCCGGTCGTACGAGGTTGGCACGGGTGATGCGGGTGACGCCCCGGCCGACCTCGAAGGCGCGGCGAGCGGCGGTCCGCGGCGTCCGGGCCAGCCGGCTCGCGGACTCGACGAGGTGGGCCGGGCTCGTGATCAGATCCCGGGCGGCGCGGCCGGCGAGCTCCGCGGTCGACGGGGCCGGTCGCGACTCCCACGCCTGCGGCTCCGGCAGCTCGTCGCTGGCATCGGGCTCGAGGTCCAGCATCGCCGTGGCGATGTCGATCCCGGCCAGCCCGTCGATCATGGCGTGGTGGTTCTTGCCCAGCAGGGCGACCCGACCGTGCTCGAGCCCCTCGATGACGTACAGCTCCCACAGCGGTCGGTCGCGATCGAGTTGGCGGGAGAGGATCCGGGTCGCGTACTCCGTCAGCTGCCGGGTCGTGCCAGGCGCCGGCAGCGCGGCGTGGCGGACGTGGTAGGCGAGATCGAAGTCCTCATCGTCGACCCACATCGCGTTGGCGAGCTGGAGCGGTGCCGAGACGATCTTCTGGCGGTAGCGCGGGACGAGGTGGAGACGCGAGCGGACCAGCTCCAGGAACGCCGGGAACGTGAAGTGCTCGCCATCCTCCCGCGGGTCGAATACGAACAGCCCGCCGACGTGCATGTGCCGTTCGGGCGACTCCATCTCGAGGAAGGCGGCATCGATCGAGCCCAGGCGTTCCGCGAAGGTGCCGTCTTCCCCCGCGCCGCGGACAAGGCGTTCAGAGCCTTCGACCTCGTCCGTCACGCTGCCTCTCCCGCCGTTTCGACGATGCTACCGCCGGAAGCATCTCGGCCCACCGGGGGTGCCTCGCGACCGAACGTGAGATGGCCCCCTCAGCGTGGAGCCATCCGGAGCGCACCGTCGAGCCGGATCACCTCGCCGTTGAGGTAAGGGTTCTCGAGCACCTGGCGGACCAGCAGGCCGTACTCGCGCGGGTCGCCGAGCCGGTTCGGATGCGGGATGCCGGCAGCCAGCGACTCCCGCGCCTCCTGGGGCACCCCGGCGAGCATCGGGGTGTCGAAGGTGCCCGGCGCGATCCCGATGACCCGGATCTGGTGTCGCGCGAGGTCACGCGCCGCCGGCAGGGTCATCGCGGCGACCCCACCCTTCGACGCGCTGTAGGCGACCTGGCCGATCTGCCCGTCGTAGGCCGCGATCGAGGACGTGTTGACGATGACCCCGCGATCGCCGTCCAGCGGTTCGAGCGCTGCCATCGCCACCGCGGCCAGTCGCAGCACGTTGAACGTGCCGATGAGGTTGACGCCCACGACGGTCTGGAACAGCTCGAGCGCGTGCGGCCCCTCGCGGGTCAGCACACGGGAGGCCCAGCCGATGCCCGCACAGTTCACCGCGACGCGCAGCTCCCCGAGCTCCCCGGCTCGCGCGACCACCTCGGCGACCGCATCCGGATCCGTCACGTCCGCCGGCACGAAGGACGCCCGGGAGGAGAGCTCGTCGACGATGGCTTCCCCGTCGGCGTCCGGCAGATCGACGAGGACCACGCTCGCACCCGCCGCGTGCAGTTCCCGGGCCGTCGCGGCACCGAGACCGGACGCTCCCCCCGTGATGAGCGCGACGGTGTCCGCGGTGACCTTCACGAAGGGCTCCCTGGTTCGACAGCTCCCGACCGGAGCCTACTCATGGGCACGACCCGATCAGGCGCCACGGGCCTCGAGGAAGCGTGCCCGGGCCTCGCGATGGTCGACCAGCGGCGGCGGGTAGCCGGTGTCGACGCCGAGCAGCGTGCCATCCGCCTCCCACGGGGCGTGGAGCTGTGCGTCGTCGACCTCCGCGAGCTCCGGGACGTAGCGGCGGATGTAGGCACCATCCGCGTCGAAACGCCGTGACTGCACGACGGGGTTGAACATGCGGTTCGGGCGTGAGTCCATCCCCGTGCCGGCCGCCCACTGCCACTGCGCGAAGTTGTTCGCCAGGTCGCCGTCGACGAGGTGGTCCATGAAGTGCCACGCCCCGACGCGCCAGTCGACGTAGAGATGCTTGGTGAGGAACGAGGCCACGATCATCCGAGCACGGTTGTGCATCCAGCCCTCGCGGCGCAGCTGCCGCATCCCGGCATCGACGACCGGATAGCCGGTGCGACCGTCCTTCCACGCAGCGATCGCCTCCTCGTCATCGCGCCAGCGGTCACCACGAGGCCGGAGATCGCTCTCGACGAGTCCACCCCGTGCGGCCAGGAGCTGGTGGTTGAAGTCCCGCCAACACAGCTGCCGGAGGAAGGCCTCCTGGCCAGGTTCCGCCCGGTCGACCCCCGCCGCCAGCTCGGTCGCGGAGATGGTGCCGAGGTGGAGGTGGTGCGAGAGTCTGGCGGTGCCGTCGGCGGCGAGCTGATCCCGACTGTCGTCGTAGGTGCCGACGGGACCGGCGAACCACCACGCGGCGCGCTCGCGGGCGGCCACCTCGCCGCCACGGGGAAGGTCGGGGGCGAGGTGGGCGACATCCGTTAGCTCGCCGAGCGCCGGGATGCGTCCGTCCTCCGGGCCGCCCGTCGGACGGTCCGATGAGCCAGCGGTTGCGCCCGCGGTGGGGCCGCCGTGTGCGGTCGCGGCGGGCGTGGGCACGCGGGTGGGCGGTGCCAACGGCTGGCGGTGAGGCTCGGCGTCCCAACGTCGCCAGTAGGGCGTGAACACCTTGAAGTGGTCACCCCCGGTGGGCGTGACGGCACCCGCCGGGTGGACGGTGACCCCGTCGTGGGTGTGCACGGCCAACCTCCCGGAGAGCTCGTCACGGGCCATCGCCCGCAGCGCCGCTTCGCGGCGGCGCGCGAACCGGCTGACGTCAGCGCTCAGATGCACCTCGTCAGCAGCAACCTCGACGGCCAGGGAGCGGACCACCTCCATCGGGTCACCCCGGCGTACGAGGAGCCGCCCTCCCCGCGCTTCGAGCGTGTCGCGGAGATCGGCGACCGCGTCCACGAGCTGTGAGAGCCGGTTGGGGGCCGCGTACCGACCGGCCAGGATCGCCTCGTCGAAGACGAACAGCGGGTAGACCCGGTCTGCCCGCGCGCACGCCGCGACGAGGGCTGGGTGGTCGTGCACCCGCAGATCACGGGTGAACAGGACGATTGCCGTGGTCACGGGCGCACTCCGGATGGGGGCGTTGTCGTCGTTCGCGGGTTCGCAGCATCGCACGAGGTTCGCGACGTCGGCGGGTCGCGGACGGGATGGCCGAATCGCCGGCGGGGTGAGGGGTCGCCGGCGGGGTGAGGTCCGCTCGAG
>JBBDSW010000131.1:10786-27348 GCA_040904745.1 Nitriliruptoraceae bacterium | reverse complement strand
GGCGTCAGCCAGCACACCAACGGCTTCTACAACGTGCTCGGCTGGATGACCGTCAACATGCTGCTGGGCAACATCGATGCCAAGGGCGGGATCATCGCGGCGAGCACCTACGACACCAAGGGGAAGGGTAAGGGCGAACTGTTCGACGTGACCAAGCTCGCCGGGAGCGGGTCGGCGTTCGGTGTGAGCTCGATCCGGCACGGGGTGGACTACGAGAAGACCACCCTGTTCGAGGGCTACCCGGCTCGGCGCAACTGGTACCCGCTCTCTAGCGACATCTACCAGGAGACGATCCCGTCCATCGGCGACGCGTACCCGTACCCCGTGAAGGCGCTGATCCAGTACATGGGCGCACCCACGTACGCGCTGCCAGCCGGACACACCAACGAGGAGATCCTCGCCGACGTCGACAAGCTGCCACTGTTCATCGCCAGCGACATCCTCATCGGCTCCACGTCGATGTACGCCGACTACATCTTCCCCGATCTGACCTTCCTGGAACGCTGGGAGTTCCAAGGCAGCCACCCCAACATCCCGAACAAGGTGCAGCCCGTCCGTCAGCCCGTCATCGGCCCGATACCGGAAGAGGCCAGCGTCTACGGGCAGTCCTACCCGATCAGCCTCGAGACGTTGCTCCTCGGGCTCGCCGAGCAGCTTGCGCTGCCCGGATTCGGGGCGGACGCCTTCGGTGACGGACTCGACCTTCGCCATCCCGACGACCTCTACCTACGGCAGGTGGCCAACCTCGCCTACGGCGAGGAGCCCGACGGTTCCGACGCGGTGGCCGATGCCGATGACCGCGAGGTAGAGGTGTTCCTCGCCGCCAGACAGCACCTCCCGGCCAGCATGTTCGACCCGGCACGATGGGAGGCCATCGTCGGCTCCAACCTGTGGCGCAAGGTGGTCACGGTCCTTAACCGCGGTGGCCGCTTCGAGGACCACGCGGACGCCTACGACGGTGACCGGGTCGCGCACCCGTACGGCAAGCTTGTGAACCTCTACCAGGAGAAGACGGCCAAGACCGTCCACGCGGGCACCGGCAAGCGCTATCCCGGCTACGCGACCTACGTCCCGGTCAGGGACTACCTCGGCGCCGAGCTCGATGCCTACCGGGATGGCTACGAACTCCAGCTGATCACACACCGCATCATCTCACAGACCAAGAGCCGAACGGTCGCCGACCCGTGGCTGTCCGCGCTCATGCCTGAGAACGGGATCCTGCTCAACGCCAGCGACGCCGAACGGCTCGGCCTCGGGGACGGCCAGGAGGTCCGTGTCGTCAGCGCCACCAACCCACGAGGGGAGTGGGACCACGGCGCCGGAAACGTGCAACCCATCGTCGGCAAGGTCATCACCACACAGGGCATCCGACCGGGCGTCGTGAGCTTCGCGCTCGGCTTCGGCCACTGGGCCACCGGCGCCAACGACGTCACCATCGACGGCACGATCATCAAGGGCGATCAACGGCGCCGGAAGGGTGTCCACGCCAACGCCACCATGTGGACGGACCCCACGGTCACGAACACGTGCCTGATCGATCCGATCGGGGGAAGCGTCAGCTTCTACGACACCTACGTCCGGCTGGAGACGGTCTGAGCAGGGGTCCACCGAGGTGCCTGATCCGGGTCCCGCTGCAAGCGGATCCATCGTGCTCGCCCCGATACCGTTCGGTTCCGGTGTTGTGAGGACTGGTACGGCTGGTCACGATCCCGGCGGCGGCGCGGCTGGTCGCGACGGTTCGCGATCGGCCGGAGACGGAGGGATCTGTGCGTCCTGCCGCGACCCTCGGTGAGGCTCAGGATGGTCGGGCGCCGCAGCCCCGGTTGAAGCCGCTTCAGCTCGGCTGACAGCCAACTCGTCTGGAAGCGTCTGGACGGCGCTGGACCGCGGGGTGGCGCTCGGGTCGGTGCGCCGGGTCGGCTGTGGCGGTGCGATCGGTGGTGGCTGCGCGGGACTTGATGGTGAGGGCGCCGAGCAGGTCCGGTACCGGGAGCCGTCCGACTCGTTCGCCGAGCCGGACCTCGCGGACCGTGGTGCGGTTCAGCGCCCGGCTGCCCCCGGTCATCGGCACCGTCTTGAGGGGTGGCACGGTGGTGATGTCGGTGCGCTCGCTGAGTCCGTCGGGCGCCAGCACGTCGAACAGCAGGCTGTCCTTGACGAACCGGAGGCTGATGTCGTCCGCCTTGGGGTGGTCCGGCTGGAGCTCCCATCCGAGGCGCTCGATGGTCGCGACCAGGCGGCGGGTGGCCTGCGCGATCCCGCGGGCGTCGACGAGTGCGTCAGCGTCGCGGGTGGTGCGGCGGGCGTCGAGCCCATGGTCGTGGGCGTGGAGTATGACCATGAGTGCGCCGATGAGGGTCCAGCCCTGCGGCTGTGCGTCGGCGACGTCGAGGACCGCGGTCCACAGGCGGCCCTCGGTGCCGTGGTTGGGGAGCTGGATGGGCCGGTCAGCGGCCATGCGCGTCGCGTTTCCGCCAGGCGTCGAGCCGCTCGTGCCACAGGTTCCAGCCGGCGCCGATAGCGCGGGACTCACCGGACTCGATCAGGTCGAGGGCGACCACCGGTGCGGCGGCCACGCCAGGCTCGTGCTCCGGCAGCTGGCCCGGCTCCACCATGCGGACGACCACGTTCGCGACACCGACCGCGACCTCCGGGTCCGCCGCGTAGTCGGGGACGAGCGGGGCAGCCGCAGCGGGTGGGAGGTAGACCTCCAAAGGGCCACCACCGCCGGCGAGGTCGGCCCCCACCCGTTCGGCTGCACGACGTCCGGCGAGCACGCAGCCCGGTTCGGCAGCGACGGCGTCGACACAGCGAGGGATCGCCATGAAGGTGGCAGGCAAGGGCATCGTCGTCACGCGTGGCGGGAACGGCGTCGGGCGCCAGGTGGTCCTGGAACTGCTCCGACGCGGGGCCAAGGTCGCCGCCGTCGACATCCGGGCGGACGGGCTCGACGAGACGATGGCACTCGCCGCGGCCGGAGACCGGCTCGCGACGTTCCCGGTCGACCTCACCGACCGGCTCATCGACGTCAACCTCTACGGGACCATCAACGCGGTCAAAGCCTTCCTTCCACCCCTGCTCGAGCGCCCGGTCGCCCACCTCGCCAACGTCTCGAGCATGGGCGGCTTCCTCCCCGTCCCGGGCCAGACGATCTACGGCGCGACGAAGGTGGCGGTCCGGCTGTTCACCGAGGCACTGTACGCCGAGCTGCTCGACACCGATGTGGGTGTCACGGTGGTGTTCCCGGGTGCGGTGAGGACCGAGATCACGACCCACTCCGGGGTCGAGGTGCCTTCCTCGGGTGCATCCGAGGGCTCCGGGACACGGACGACCGCGCCCGAGGGCGCCGCGAGGATCATCGTCGACGGGATCGAGGCGGGCCGGCTGCACGTGTTCGTCGGACGTGATGCCCGGATGATGAACCTGTTCAACCGGCTGATGCCTCGGCGCTCCACGCACCTGATCCAGCGCGAGATGAGGGGGTTGCTCGGTACCTAGACGTCCCAGGGGCGCGAGCAGGGTGTCAGCCGTCGATGGTGCCCGGGTCGTCGGGGACGTCGACCGCGTAGGCGCGCAGGATCTCGAGCGGGACGATGCCGGTGGCGCCTTCGTGCGTGCCAGCGAGGACGACCGGCGCGGCGACGCCGTCGTGGTGCGCGCGCAGCCAGTTGGGTGCCGTGACGCACCAGCGGTCCCCGGGTGACAAGCCGGGGAAGTGGAACTCAGGTCGCGGCGTCATGAGGTCGTTCCCGATCGAGCGCTGGTGCGCGAGGAAGTCGGAGGTCATCACCGCACAGATGGTGTGACTACCGAGATCGCCGGGACCGGTGCGGCACGTACCGTCGCGGAACCAGCCGGTGAGGGGCTCGAGGCTGCACGACTCCAGTGCACCACCGAGCACGTTGCGTTCCGCTGCCATGGCCGTCAGCGTAGCCACGGAGTTGGATCCGACGAGCGGCGGGGCTGCTGGCCCTTGTGCCTCGCCGGTCGCGATATCAGGTCACGGGTGAGCCGGCCCCATCCGCTCGGGCCGGGTAGTAGCGTCGCACTCGCCGTGGTCGACCCCCGCAGGCGCATCTGGACACCGATCGGAGCCGGCGATGACCGAGTGGCGAACCCACCTCCAGGCCCTCGACCAGGGTCAGCGCGGCTGGGGGTGCGTGGATCAGGTCGAGCAGTTGCTGGTCGAGGAGGATGTCCGCCACGTCGCTGCGGGGATCGAGCGCGACGTGTGCGACGAAGGGCACATGCACACCGACGTGACGCTCGGGTTGCTGACGCCTACCCGTCTCCTCCATGTCGTTGCGAGCGACGCGCAGCACGTCACCGAGGAACATGAGACCGGCCTGCAGTGCGATGTGTCCGTCCTTCCACTCACCGCGATCGACGACGTCTCGGTCAGCTGCTGGGACGATGCCGGGCATCCGGTGACCGAGTTGGTCGTGCCGCGCGGTGGGGCCGGGTGGCGGGCGATCGGGGATCTCCACGACTGTGGCGATCCCTCGTGCGAGATCCCTCCGGGATCGATCCAGCTGGAGGCCCGGAACATCGGGATGAGCTTCCTCGCGACCGGTGAGGACGCGGGTGAGCTCCTGCGTTTCGCTGCGCAGCTCAGCCGGGTCATCGGTCCCGGGTCCGCCTGACCCCCCGGCTCATGAGGGCCCGCGGCTCCGGGTGTACGGGATGAGGAAGAGGACACAGGCGACGAGGAAGAACAGGCTGCCTGCGGCCAGGAGCAGGTCGCCGTCACGGAAAGACACCGCCGTGAAGGCGATGGCCGACAGCAGGAACAGCACCCATCCCCAGAGATCCAGTCGTCGCATACCTACTCCTGCGAGCGTCGGGTGCCTCAGGCCGGGTCCGGGTGGCCGCCGTCCGGTTCCTCGGTCTCCGGCTCCTCGTGGGGGAGCGGTTCCAGCTTCGGGCGCGCTCTGCGCCGGCGACGCGCCGGCACCAGGTCACGCATCTCCTCGAGCTTGCCGAAGCACAGCAGCCGGTCACCGACATCGAGCTCCCGCCTGCCGCTCGGGTTCGGCACCACCTTCGTGCCGCGGGTCAGCGTCAGCACCGTGATGTCCCGTTCACGCAGGTCGGACTCGGCCAAGGGCTTGCCGACGAGGTTCGACTGCTCCCCGATCTGCAGCTCCGCCACCCCGTAGCCGGAGCTCACCGTCAGCCGCTGGCGGACATCGAGTTCGGGGAACGCGACCTGGTTCGCGACGAAGTCCACGATCGCTCCGGCGATGTCAAGGTCGGTCGCGGTCTCGATCCCCTCGAGCCCGGGGGAGGAGTTGACCTCCATCACCATCGGGCCGGCAGCGCTCTCCAGCATGTCGACACCTGCGACCTTGAGGCCCATGATCTGCGCCGACTGCACGGCTGCGGTCTGGTACTCCTCGCTGAGTTCCACCACCTCCGCAGACCCGCCGCGGTGCACGTTGGAACGGAACTCGTCGCCCTGAGCGCTGCGGCGCATGGCTGCGACCACGCGGTCGCCGATGACGAACGCGCGGATGTCCTTGCCTCGGCTCTCCGCGACGAATCGCTGGATCAGGACGTTCTGGCGGGTGCTCTGCAACGTCTCGATCACCGCCTCGGCGACCTTCTTGTCCGGGGCGAGGATCACCCCGATCCCCTGGGTTCCCTCCAGCAGCTTGATGACCACCGGGGCGCCTCCGACGCGGTCGATCGCGGGCAGCACGTCGGCACGGTCCCGAACGAAGGTCGTGGCCGGGATCCCGATGTCGTGCCGGGAGAGGATCTGCATCGAGCGCAGCTTGTCGCGCGAGTTCGCGATGCCGGCAGCCGTGGTCGGCGTGTAGACGTCCATCTGCTCGAACTGACGGACCACCGCCATCCCGAAGAACGTGATGGACGCACCGACACGGGGCAGGATCGCGTCGTAGTCGGAGAGGTGCTTGCCGCGGTACTGCAGATCGGGTTCGTCACCGGAGAGGTCGATCGCGAACCGCAGGGTGTTGAGGACCCGCGCGGTGTGTCCACGCTCCTCGGCCGCGGTCCGCAGCCGGCGGGTGCTGTAGCTGTTGGGCGCCCGGGAGAGGATGGCGAGCTTCATCTGGGGTCCTGGATCGGGCAAAGGGACGGGTGACGATACTGTGCCATCGCTGGCGACGGATCGGTCGTCCTCGGACGTGTGACGGCGACCGGTCAGGCATCCTCGTCGGGCGGCGATCCTTTCGACGTGGACACGCCCGCCATCGCCTCGCCATCCTCTTCGGTGCTGCCACGCTCCTCGTCCGGCGCCTCGTCGCGGGCGTCCGTGGAGATGAGCCCCCCGACGATCGCGGCCAATGGCACGGCCAGGAAGGCGCCGAGGATGCCGAGGGTCACACCCCCGGCGGTGACGGAGAGCAGGACCAGCAGCGGGTGCAGGTCGATGGCCCGACCGATGATGATCGGCTGCAGCACGTTCCCCTCGATCTGCTGCACGAGCAGGATCAGAGCGAGCACGAGCAGGGCGCTGGTGAGACCCCCGTGGGCCAGGGCGACGAGCACCGCCAGTGCTCCCGTGATGAGCGCACCGATCAGTGGGAACAGCGCGCCGAAGAAGATCAGCACGGCCAGCGGCGCGGCCAGAGGGATGCCCAGGAGCAGGAGGCCGATCCCGATCGCGACGGCGTCGACGAGCGCGACCAACATCTGGCCTCGGAAGTAGCGGCCGAGCGTCTGCCACGCACGGTCCGCCGCGCGTCGGATCCGTGAACGGCTGCGCTCGGGCGTCAGCGAGAGGATCCCCTCGGTCAGTCTCCGGCCGTCCTTGAGGTAGAAGAACAGGATGATGAACAGCAGTACGAGCCCGGCCAGCGCCTCGAACGTGGCGGACGCCGCAGCGGCGGCCTGGCCGGTGTAGTCGGTCAGCTCACCGAGCTGTTCACGGGCAGCCTCGAGCAGCTCGGCGGGGCCATCCAGGCCGAGGTCGAACGGATCCTCGTCGAGGAAGTCCTCGATCTCCTGCACGCCGCCGCCGGCCGACTCGATGAGGTCGGGTCCCTCGGCGACGACCAGGGGGATCATCGCGCCGACGATCGCCCCGATCAGCAGGAATCCGAGCAGCATCGACGCCACCGCGGCGAGGCTGTTCGGGAGCCCGAGGGACTTGAGCTTGGCTGCCACCGGGACGAGGAGCGTCGCGGGGAACAGCGCGAGCACCACCGGTATCACGATCAGGCTCAATCGACCAGCCAGGTAGCCGACGATCACGACGAGCCCCGCGATGCCGATCAGCGCCCATGCGACGTTGCCGGCACGACGCAGGCCGGTGCGCTCGCGGGCCGTGGTCCGCGTAGCATCGGGCTGGTCCGCCGCCATCAGTGCCTCCTCGAGCCCTCGTCCTGCGGGCGGTGACGCTAGCGGGCCGTCGGAGCCGAGCGAACGGAAGCCAGCACCGTGGGTAGCCGCCCCTTGCTCGCCGTCACCATGGGCGATCCGGTCGGGATCGGCCCGGAGATCGTCGTGCGTACCTTCGCCACGGCGACAGGTGTCGCGGCGCGGGGGTTGATCGTCGGCGACCCGTTGGTGGTCCGGCGCGCCATCGAGGTCTGTGATCTGCAGCTGGACGTCCACCCCGTCGGCTCGGTGACGGCGGCGCGTTTCGATCCTGGCACGGTGGACGTCCTCGACACCCGTGCGCTCGCTGAGGCGCTCCCGTGGGGCGAGATCGACGCTCGAGCGGGCAGGGCGGCCGTCGCTGCGATCGAGCGAGCGACCGCCGAGGCGCTCGCTGGCCGAGTGGACGCGGTCGTGACCGGCCCGATCAACAAGGAGGCCATCTGGGCGGCCGGCTCCAAGCATCTCGGCCACACCGAGATGCTCGGTGCTCTGACGGGGAGTCCGAGCCCGGCGACCATGTTCGTGGTGCGCCAACTCCAGATCTTCTTCACGACACGTCACCTGGCGCTGCGGGAGGCGATCTGCCAGGTCACGCGTGAGCGCGTGCTCGACGCGATCCAGAGCGCATGGTCGGCGCTCGAGGTCTTCGGCTACGACCAGCCCCGACTCGCCGTCGCTGCTTTGAACCCCCATGGTGGCGAGGGCGGCAACTTCGGTACCGAGGAACTCGAGCACATCGGGCCGGCGTGTGACGACGCGCGGGCAGCTGGCTTGGCTGTGGCTGGGCCGATCCCCGCCGACTCGGTGTTCCACCAGGGTCTGGAGGGCCGCTTCGACGGCGTGCTCTCCCACTTCCACGATCAGGGACACATCGCCGCGAAGACCTTCGACTTCGCCGACACGGTCTCGGTCACCGTCGGTATCCCGATCGTGCGGACCTCCGTCGACCACGGGACCGCCTTCGACATCGCCGGTACCGGTCGAGCCTCGGCCGACACGATGCTCGCCGCCTACCGTGCGGGCGCGCGCTTCGCGCCGTTCGCGGCCCGTGCGCGCCGTCAGTGGGGGTGACCGCACCGGAGGTCGTGATCGTCACCGCGATCGCGGCAGCTCCCCGGCAAGGCGCTCGCCGGCGTCCCGGAGGAAGCGGATCGGCTCCATGAGCGACCGCTCCGCGGAGCCGGCGAGTCCGCTCAGGCTGAGCACCGTGGCCCTGTCAGCGACGTCGAACTCGGGGGCGACGGCCCCCGCGACGATGGCGACCGTGACCTCGGTCGCCGACGCCAACTCGAGCACCGTGCTGATCACCTTGCCGTGGAGGCTCGTGGCGTCGAGCCTGCCTTCGCCGGTGACCACGAGATCCGCCCGGGCGATCTCCTCGCCCAACGCGAGCTCCTCGGCGATCGCCCGGCTCCCGAGCCGCAGCTCGGCTCCCCAGGTGGTCGCGAAGCCGTAGGCGATGCCACCGGCTGCGCCGGCCCCGGGTTGCTCGGGGTCGCCGCCGAGGTGGTCGGCCAGTCGGGTGAGCCCGGCTTCCAGGACCGCCACGTCCTGAGGATCCGCACCCTTCTGTGGCCCGAAGACCCCCGCTGCGCCCTTCGGACCGAGCAGCGGGGAATCGACGTCGGTCAGGATCTCCATCCCATCGGGTGGGGCGGGTCGCAGCGCGGTGAGGTCGATACGGGCCAGCCTGTCCAGGGCCCCGCCCCCGTCCTCCAGCGGCCGGTCCGCCGGGTCGAGGAACCGTGCCCCGAGCGCGGCGAGCGCTCCGGTGCCGCCGTCGCTCGAAGCGGAACCCCCGACCCCGAGGATCAGCCGTCGCACGCCGTCGTCCAGGGCGGCGGCGATGACCTGCCCGACGCCTCGGCTCGTGGCGCCGAGCGGGTCCAGCTCCTCCATCAGGGGGAGGCCGCTGACCGCTGCCATCTCGACGACCGCCGTCCGATCAGGGAGGAGCAGGTACTCGGCGTCGAGCGGTCGGCCGTCCGGTCCGGTGACGGTGGCGACCGGGCGACGGCTGGCACCGGGGACCCCGGAACCCAGGGCGTCGAGCGTGCCCTCCCCGCCGTCTGCCAACGGCAGCAGCACCAGTTCGTCCGAAGGTCGGGCGCGGCGCCAGCCCGCGGCGATGGCCTCGGCGGCCACGGTGGCGCTGGGGCCTCCCTTGAAGGAATCTGGGGCGATGACGATCCTCACGGCGTTCACCTCGGTCGGCGTGAGGCGGAGTCAACCACCCGCATGGCGAGGACCCCCTCCGCTTCGCTACTTCGGGGGCCCCGCCTCCCAGGAGAGCTCCGGCACGGACCGGAGAGAAGCTCGGTCTCCGGTCGGGGGCGCATCGATCCTGGATCCCATCATGATGCGGGGATCCGCCGTCGCCGTGAAGCGATCCGAGTCCGTGTTCACGGGGTGTTGACACGCCGCCGGGCGCTCGGCCGCACGCTGGGCGTGGCATCCTCCACCGCGCCGTCTCCGGAGGTTGCCCGTCGAACGCTTGCGGATCATCGAGAACCACCTGGTCGTGCTCGTCCTCGCGACGGGTGCGCTCGGGCTCGCCTGGCCGCCGCTCGGGATCGCGCTCAGCGCCGCGGTGACCCCGCTCCTCGCGCTGCTGATGCTCGCGGTCAGCCTCACCTTCGATGTCCAGACGCTGCGCAGCGTGCTGCGACGCCCGGGGTTGCAGGTACTGGCGACCGTGCTCGTCTACGGGCCGATGAGCATGCTCGGCGTGCTCATCGCCGGGGCGGCGTTCGGCTCCGGTCCGCTGTGGCTCGGCATGATCCTCGTCGGGACGCTGCCCACCGACGTGTCCTCGCCGCTGCTGGTGTGGATCGCCCGTGGCAACGTCGCGCTCGCCACGGTCTTCAACGCCGTCAACACCGCCCTCGCGCCGGTGCTGGTGCCGGGCCTGTTCCTGCTCTACACCGGGATCGACCTGGAGGTGCCGGTCGCAGGCCTGATCGGAGAACTGGCGGCGACCGTGGTGCTCCCGACACTGGTAGGGGTCGGCATCCGGACCTGGCAGCCACGGCGTGTCGCGGCGGTGGAACCCGCCCTCTCCGCGACGGCGTCTCTGGCGTACCTGGCGCTGCTCCTCGCGGTGGTCGGTCCCAACGCCGCGCGGATCGTGGCGGCACCACAGGAGGTGCTGTTCGTCGCCGGCGCCGCCTTGCTGCTGAACGCCGGGGGTTACCTGCTCGCGTGGTCGGCGAGACCGTTGGTCGGGGCCCGGGGCGACCGGATCGCGATGCTGTTCACGGTCAGCAAGAAGGAGTTCTCGATCGCCGCGTTCGTCGTGTTCGCCAGTGACCTGCCGCCGGAGGTCGCCCTGCCCGCGGTCGTCTACGCGGTCGTGCAGATGCTCACCTCGCCGGTGGTCGCCCAGGCGCTGTCGCGGCGTGGCTGAACCCGTCACGGACCAGCTGGTCGTACGCGAGGGATCCGGAGCTGCCGTACGGTCGTAGGGGTACCGGCGCCGGTTGGCTGGCCGGTCGTCAGCGACGGGGTTCTCCCGTCCTGTTCCTCCTGCCGGGCACGGAGTGCAGCATCGTGGTGACCTTGATCGGCACGGGCAGTGCTCGTCGAGCGCTGGCGATCGGGGTGGCGGCCACGGTCGTCGGATCGTTCCCGGTGTTCTTCACGGCGGCCATGGCGGTCCAGCTGTCCGCGGACCTCGCGTTCGGGCCGGTCGGCATCGGGGCCGCGGTCGCGGTCTTCTTCGGGACCGTGGCGTTGAGCTCGATCCCCCTGGGGCGGGTGGCCGATCGACTGGGGGCGAGCCTGTCACTGCGGATCGCGACCATCGGGGCCGCCGTGTCCGCCTTCGCCATCGCGGCTGCCGCGTGGGATTGGTTGACCCTGGCTCTGGGGCTCGTGATCGCCGGTGTGTCGGCGGCACTCTCGCAGCCGGCCACGAACCGGCTGCTCATGAACCGGGTCGGTGCTGCCCGGCTGGGGACGGCCTTCGGGCTGAAGCAGTCCGCCCCTCCTGCTGCCTCGATGGTGGCCGGTCTGGCCGTCCCGGTCTTCGCCCTGACCGTCGGCTGGCGGTGGGCCTACGTCGCTGCAGGCGTCGCCGCCCTGCTCGTGGCCGTCGCAGTGGGTCCGCGTCCGACGACGGTCACCGGTCGGCTGCATCGCCTCCCACGGGGTCGACAGGAGCCGTTGCCGTACCGGGGCACCCTGATCGTGCTCGCGGTCAGCTTCGGGCTCGCGTTCGCCGTGAGTTCCGCCGTGCTTGCGTTCTACGTCGATTCGGCCGTCCGCGCGGGGGCATCGCAGCAGCGTGCCGGGATCGTGTTCGCGGCTGCCAGTCTGACCGCGATCGTGACCCGGCTGATCGCTGGTGCGGCCTGTGACCGGTACCGCTTCGCGCCGCTGCGCTTGAGTGCTGCCCTCCTCGCCGGAGGGGCGGTGGGCGTCGGCCTCCTCGCCACGGGTCGTCCCGCCCTGGACACCTTCGGCGCCATCGTGGCTCTGGCGGGGACGTGGGGGTTCCCGGGGGTCTTCTGGTACGCGCTGGTACGGGCGTATCCGGACACGCCGGGGCGCATCACCGGGACCATGGCTCCGGCGGCGATCGGGGGTGTCATCGGGCCGATCGCGTTCGGGGCCGTGGCGACGGAGAGCAGCTATCCGCTGGCGTGGGGCATGACCAGCGTCCTCGCGCTGGTCGCTGCAGGCGCGATGCTGTTCGGCGCCTCTCGGTTGGCCGCCTCGGAGCGGTGAAACGTCTTCGATGCGGTCGGTCGCGGTCGCCGGTCAGCCCGTCGTGAAGACCACCTCGAAGTCGTGGTACTCGGGCTGACCATCGGTGGCAGCTTGCAGCTTCTCCGCCCACGCCTTGGTCTCCGGACGGTCGTTGTTGCGCTGGGCATCGCCCGGGGAGGCGAAGTCCACCGCGATCACGAAGCGATCGTCGTGTTCGCGGTCGGCGAGGAGCCGGGCGCCCTCGTAGCCAGGGGCTGCGTCGTGCTGGTCCCGATGCCACTCCTCGAGCAGCGAGGCCAGCTGCTGCGGGTCGCTGGTGCGGACGGTCATCATCTGGGTGAAGGACATCGCGCTCTCCTCGAGGATCGGTGCGGGATCACTCAGGTTCCGAAGTCACCCTGGACACGTGACTCGAGGCTGTCAAGGGGATGTCGGATCGGCGGTGTGACCGCTTGACCGGCTGCCGGTGACGGACGAAGCTGGGGAGGGAAGCCACCATGAGCGGGAGCAGGTCATGCCGGAGAACGTGTACAAGGTCATCGAACTGGTCGGGACGAGCACGGAGTCCTGGGAGCGCGCGGCCGCGGCTGCGGTCGAGCGTGCCGGGTCCTCCGTGCGCAACCTCCGGGTCGCCGAGGTCTCGCAACTCGACATGACCATCGAGGATGGAGGCGTCGCGGCGTACCGGGCCAAGGTCAAGGTGTCCTTCAAGTACGAGGACGCCTGAGCGTCGCGGTCGCAGCGATGCGTGCCGGCACCGGTCGTAGACTGCTGCCCCGACGGACGGAAGGTCCCTCGGACGTCTGTGAGGAGCAGCCTGCCGATGTCGCCGTCCCCCGCGGTCGCTGACCGGTTCCAGAGGGCGTGGCGGCGCCGGCGCCACGACGTGATCGGAGCCCTCGAGGAAGCGGAGTCGCTCCGGGACGAGGCCACCGTCCACGGCGACGACCACGGGCTCGGTCGGGCCCTCACCCTGATCGGCGCCTGCCACCTCACCAGGAACGATCACGCGGCTGCGGTGCGCGCCCTGCTCGAAGCTCGCGCCCTGCTGACGGAGGCACCGGCTGAGGATCGCGCCCGGGTCCTCGCCGAAGCGGGCTACCTCGACGTCCTCCTCGGTGAGGCCTCCGAGGGGCTCGCGCGGCTGCTCGAAGCGGTCGAACTCTACGAAGGGCTCGCCGATGCCGGGGGACAAGCGTTCGTCCTCAACCGGATCGGGATCACGTTCTACGACGGTGGCCACCTCGATGATGCAGAGCATGCGTACGACCGGGCGTTGGCGCTGTGCGGGGATGGTGACCAGCTCCTGGTCGCCGGCATCCACAACAACCTGGCCAAGGTCGCCACAGCGCGGGACGAGCACGAGCGAGCGCTCGAGCACCTCCGCGCGGCACGTGCCTTCTTCGAGGAGATCGGTGAGCTGCGTGGTCTCGGCATGACGTTCCACAACGCCGCGGTGGTCTCGGAGGCGCAGGAGCGCGCGGAACGGGCCACGGCGCAGTACCGGCGGAGCATCGAGCTGTACGAGGCGGCGGCTCACCTGCATGGGGCGTGCGAGGCGCGTACCAGGCTCGGCCTCCTCCGACTGCGGGTCGGTGCGACGGACGACGCGGCGGCGCTGCTGGAGCGATCGCATGCCGATGCGGAACGTCTCGGTATCGACCGCGAGCGCGCGCGGGCGGCGGAGGGTCTCAGCGAGCTCCACGAGGTCCGCGGGGAGCTCGACCTGGCGTTGGCGTGGTGTCGGCACGTTCGGACGCTGGAGCGAAGCTTGTTCGACCGCGACTCGGAAGAACGGCTCCGCACGCTGCAGGTGCGCTTCCAGCTGGAGCGGCTGGAGCGGGACAGCGTCACCGATCCACTGACCGGCGTGCTCAACCGCCGCGGCCTGGAGCAGCGGCTGAACGGTGGCATCGACCATGCCCGGGAGATGGGAGAGCCGCTGGCCGTGCTCGTGCTCGACCTCGACGATTTCAAGCTCGTCAACGACCGGTTCTCCCACTCGGTCGGCGACGAGGTCCTGCGGGTCGTCGGAGAGCTGCTTCGAGCCAGGTCTCGCGCCAGGGATGCCATCGCCCGTGTCGGAGGGGAGGAGTTCGTGGCCGTCCTGCCCGGTTGTTCCGAGGACGGCGCCGTGCTCGTGGCCGAGGAGTTGTGCGCGGCGATCCGCGATCACGACTGGGAGACGATCCAGCCCGGACTCCAGGTCACCACCAGCGCGGGTATCGCCGTCCTGGATGCGGAGATGCCGGCGGCCTCGCTGCTCGCGGAGGCGGACCGCTCCCTGTACGGGGCCAAGGGCGAGGGCAAGGATCGGGTCCATGGCGGTCGCTCCACCACCCCGGGTCGGCGGCCCCAGACCACATGAAGCATCCCTGGAACGAGGGGGCCCGCACGGTCGGCCGGCTACTGCTCGGTGTCTTCCTGCTCCTGGCGGGGCTCGGCCATCTGCTCGTCCCGGAGGAGTTCCTGGGGCAGGTGCCGACGTGGCTACCGGCGCGTGTGGCGATCGTCTACGTCTCCGGCGTGGTCGAGGTGGGGCTCGGTGGTGCGCTGATCGGGCTCCGTCGTCGGCGCGTCGCGCTCGGTTGGCTCGTGGCGGCCTTCTTCGTGCTCGTCCTCCCCGGCAACATCCACCAAGCGCTCGCTGGTACGGAAGCCTTCGGGCTCCGCACGGACGCGGCTCGGTGGGGCCGGCTGTTCTTCCAGCCGCTGCTCGTGGCATGGGCCCTGTGGGCCACCGGTGCCTGGACCGCTAGGAAGCGCACGCAGCCACGGGCCTGACCAGCCGGACCGCGGCAACGACGTGGCGACGCCCGCTCGCCGGGTACCGTCCCCCTTCCCGGAGTCCGGAGCCTCTGTGCCACCCAGCGAGGCCGTACGGGGGTGGTCGCGCCTGGTGGCATCGGTCACCGACACGGTCGTCGTCACCGCGGTCCAGGACATGCACGCTGCCATCAGTGACGGCGCCTACCGGTGGGTCGGGCCCCTCGGACGTCCGTTCCAGCGCTACACCGACGCCGCTGCCGACCATGGCTACCGTGCGGTCCGTGTCGCGGTGCGCGGCGTCGGGGAGGTGGCAGCCAACGCTCTGGAGTCCGTCGACCCGGGAGACGGGATCCTGTCGCCGGGGGCCCGCAAGGCCCGGGCCATCGTCCGGGGGGTGGTTCCTGCGGATCTGCTCGCGCGTGCCCCCGGGTTCGATGTCGATCTGACGATCCGACGGGACGGCGCGGAGGTGGTGCTCTCCTCCTCCGGGCTGGCAGCGGCCTATCCCGACGCGACCGGCCGCCTCACCGTGTTCGTACACGGACTCGTGGACTCCGAGGACGTCTGGACCCCACGCCGCGGCGGGGAGGTGTCCCTGCCACGGCAGACACGGCTCGCGGGCTCCACCCCGGTGATGGTGCGGTACGGCACCGGCCGGGCGATCGCGGAGAGTGGCGCCGACCTCGCGCACGCGCTCGAGGCGCTGGTCGCCAACTGGCCGGAGCCGGTGACCCACCTGACCCTGATCGGGCACTCGATGGGTGGACTCGTGATACGAGCCGCCCAGCTCACAGCGGACCACGACCATCACGTCTGGCCCGACATGCTCTCCGACGTCGTCTACCTCGCCACACCCCACCTCGGGTCGTGGCTCGAGAAGGTCGCCAACGTCACCAGCTGGACGCTTCGTCGCATGTCGCGCACAGCACCGATCGGCGCCCTCCTGGACAACCGCCCCCGGGGCATCAAGGACCTGCGCTTCGGCGCCCTGGCTGAGGATGCCTGGACCGATCAGGAGCTCGACGGTCTCCTGACCGGTCGGACATCGCCGCCCCTTGCCTGGGACGATCGCGTGGGTCACCACCTCGTGGTCGGACGGTTGCGGTCCGAGCGCAACCACCTCCTCAACCGGGTGTTCGGGGATGCACTCGTGCGGGAGGGGTCGGCAGCCGGGTCCGGCAGGTGGCGACGCGTACCGGGACCCGGCCATCTCGACGTCGTCGAACTCCCGCTGCACCACACCGGGATGGCTCGCGCCCCGGCGGTGGCCGAGGTTCTGGCCCGTGTGCTCGCCAGCGAGCCTCAGGGGCGGGCGTAGCCGACCGGACTCCGTGTAGACAGGCGTGCGGTACGGACCGGGACACCGGCGCGTGAAGCTTCGACGATCGTGTCCCCACCGGTGTACACCGCAACGTGGCTGATAGGGGAGTTGTAGAACACGAGGTCACCCGGCTGCAGGTCTCCACGGGAGATGCGGGTGAGGCCGCTGAACTGGGCGCGGGAGGTCCGCGGGATCGTGACGCCAGCGGCGCGCCAGGCGTAGGAGGTGAGCCCGGAGCAGTCGAAGGCGTTCGGGCCCGTGCCGCCCCACCGGTAGGGCTTGCCGACCTGGGCCAGCGCGGTGTCGACGGCGACCTGCGCGGACCGGCGCGGTCCTGCGCTCGGCTCGGGCGCCGGCTGCGTCGGAGCCCTGGTCGTGGGCGCACTGGGAGTCTGCTGGGCGGCCTGCTGGG
>JBBDSW010000131.1:0-10686 GCA_040904745.1 Nitriliruptoraceae bacterium | reverse complement strand
CTGCTGGGCGGCCTGCTGGGATGCACGGCGTTGCCGCTCTCGCGCGACCGCGAGGCGAGCTCGCTCCTCGCTGAGTTCATCCTCCTGGGCCTGCAGCGCGGCCGCCTCGGCGTCGAGGGCCGATCGTTCGGTCGCTTCGACGGTGCTGATCTCCTCGAGCGTGGCGGTCAGCTCGGCCAATTCGGTCTCGTGACGGCCGTAGGACGCTTCGACCTCGACGAGTTCGGCTTCGACCCGTTCTGCGGCCGCCGCGGCCGCGGCTTCCTGCTCGACGAGCCGGTCCTGCAACGCCGCGGCACGAGCGGTCGTGGCCTCCAGGACCTCGATACCCGCCTGCTCTCCACCGATGATCATCCGCAGCGAGGTGCGTCGGAAACCGACGTCGGCGGGATCGTCGCCGGCGAGGAGCAGGGAGAACTCGACGGACGGTCCCAGCTTGTGCAACCGCCGAGCGTGATCGATGACCCGGGCCTTGATCGTGGCGACCTCGCGCGAGAGCTCGTCGATCTCCGCTTGGGTTCGTGCCCGCTCGGCCTGGACCTCGTCGTGGAGGACCACCGCTTCGTTGTAGCGCTCGACGGCCAGGCTCAGCTCCGCTTCGATCTCCTGTAACCGCGCCTCGGCGGTTCGACGTTCGTCGACCAGGGTGTTCGCCCGTTCGTCCAGGGCGTCCACCTCCGCGCGACGGCGCTCCACCTGATCGGCCAGTGCGTCGCGTTCCGCCTCCAGCTCAGCGATGCGCGAGCGGTCGGCGGGCTGCGCCTGCGCCCTCGGTGCCACGAGGGATGCGGCGAGGGCGGCCGTGAGGAGGACGATGCGGATCCGGATCGATCGGCGCACGTGGCCTCCGTGGCGTGTGACAGCTCGTCTCGATGCCTGCGGCGCACGATAACCACGCCTGCCCCCGCGAGGGGCATCGAGGACGTGTCTGCGCGCGCAGGAGACCATCGGCCACCGTCCGGTCGGTGACGGGATCGCGTCCCGGCCCCGTAGGCTGCGCGCATGCGAACAGTGGCACGATTCCGGGAGCGGCTGGTGCTCGGGCCGGTCCGCGCCGGGCTGTGGCCCGGCGAGGAGATCGCCGCGTGGTCGCATGCCAACGTTCCCGGCGTACGCGCCCCTGGCCTACTCGTCGTGACGGACCGTCGGTGCCTCCTCCACGTCGCGACCTCCAGCGTTCCCGACGTCGACACGCCCTTGCACCGGCTGTCCGGCTTCGACCTCGAGCGTTCCAAGTCCGACCGCGTGCGGGTCCAACTCAACGGAAGCCGTGGTCAGGACGTCCTGGTCGAGCTGTCCTTGACGAGCCGGGCGCGCTCGCGGGCGGTCGGACGGGTGCTGTCGGCACTCACCCGCCACGACATCCTCGCGCCCGAGTCGTTCGACGCCGCCATGACCTCGCCACTCCCGCCGATGCCGCGTGGGGTGAGGGGCCAGGCACGCCGCGTCTGGGTGACGGTGGTCGGGGTGCTGGTGCTCCTGGTGAGCGTCGCGTTCGCGTCGCCGTTCGTTCCGGGGCCGGGGGCGCTGACCGCGGTCGCCGGGTTCGCGATCCTCGCCAAGGAGTACGAGTGGGCCCGGGACGTGCACGTCTGGGCCGCCCGGCTCGCCGAACGATTCATCTCGTGGACCCGCAAGCGCCTGCGTCTGTCGCGGTCACGCACCGGCGTCGTCCAGGGGCCCGAGCCCGCAGCACCGTCCGACCGTGATGTGCGCCAGGACCTGGAGGGTGGCTGTGAACGAACCGGATGACCCGACGCGTCGGATGGCCCCCGAGGGTCGCCCCGACCGGGACCGTGGGCAGGACCCGACCGAGGTGCTGGGATCCGTGCCTCCGGCGGGTGAGGATCCTGCTCCTCCCGCAGCCCCTGGCGAGGACGGCGAGGAGGAGCCACCGCACAACCGCCTCCGTGAGATCGCCATCGGCTTGGGCGGCGCCGTCCTCGGTTTCGCGCTCGCGTTCGTGATCGTGGCACTTTCCACCTCGGGGGAGGACGAGCTGCCCGCCGATGCGGGCGCGGCCGAGCTCGAGGAAGCTCAGGCAACGATCGATGAACGTGACGCTCGTGTTGCGGAGCTCGAAGCCCAGCTCGCCGAGGCCGAAGCTGCGGCGGGAGACCGTGACGAGGACCTCGTCGCCCAACGCGAAGCACTGGATGACCGTTCCACCGCCCTCGACGAACGGGAGCAGGCGTTGGACGAGCGGGAAGCTGCCGTCGCGGCGCGGGAGGCCGAGGTGGCGGCTCGTGAGGAGGCCGTCGAACAGGCCGAACAGGACAGCGACGCTGGCGAGGTGGACGGAGGCGAGACCGACGACGGGGACGACGGCGACGGAGGGATCGATCTTCCCGACGTCGATGACGAGGAGGTCTCGAACGCGATCGAGCGGCTCCTCGAGCAGATCCGGGGGCTGTTCGGCGGGTGATGATCAGGGTGTCGTGGTGACCTGCCCGGCAGCCGCGACACGACGCCAGGCCGACCGCGCGCCTCAGCTGCCGGACGGCCGGCTGGCGAGAAGATCGAGCCCGACCTGGCGGAGCAACGCGACCGTCACGTCGAGCGCAAGACCGATGACGTTCGTGTCGGAGCCGTCGAGGTGGCTGACGAGCACCGCGCCGGCACCCTGCAGCCCGTAGGCGCCGGCCTTGTCGGCCGGCTCGCCCGTCTCGACGTACCAGGCGATCTCCGCCTCCTCGAGCCGACGGAACGTGACCCGTGTCGTCACCCGCTCGATCAGCCGTGTGCGACCGCGGAGGACCGCGATGCCACTGGTGACCTCGTGTGTGCGTCCGGAGAGCGTGGAGAGCATCCTTCCGGCGTCCTCGCGGTCACGGGGTTTGCCCAGGACCTCGCCACCGAGGACGACGACGGTGTCGGCTGCGAGCACCACCTCGTCGTCGTCGCCTGTGCTGGCTGCGTGCGCCTTGGCGGCGGCGAGCCGTTCGACCAGGTGCGCAGGCCCTTCCCCGGGTTGCGGCGTCTCGTCGATGTGGGTCGGCCGGAGTTCGGGACTGACACCGAGTCTGGCCAGGAGTTCGGCCCGCCGCGGGCTCGAGGAGGCCAGGACGAGGTGTGATCCACCGGTGATGACCTCAGCCACCGGAGATGACCTCGCTGCCGTCCGGTGCGGCGGCTGGACCGTGGTGGCGGGAGTCGAGCCAGCCATGCGGGAGGATGACCCGTTTGGCTCGGGTGGTGTGCCCCCGGGGCTGGCGGCGGACCTCTTCGTCGAACGGCAGGTCCCGGTCCACGCCCGCGAGCAGCGCGTGCAGCTCCGCCAGGGTCGAGACCTGGTTGAGTGCGCGTCGGAGCGGCTTGCCGACCGGGAAGCCCTGGAGGTACCACCCGGTGTGTTTGCGGATCTCGCGCAGGCCGGTGAGAGTGCCGTGGTGTTTGGTCAGGAGCTCGGCGTGTTCGATGAGCAGGTCCACGACCTCGCCCAGGCGGGGAGCCTCGGGGAGGTCTCCACCCGAGAACGCAGCTTCCAGCTCACGGAACAGCCACGGTCGTCCGAGGCACCCGCGGCCGACGACCACGCCGGCGCATCCGGTCTCGCGCAGCATCCGTAGCGCGTCGCCCGCTTCCCAGATGTCCCCGTTGCCGAGGACCGGCACCTCGATGGCATCGACCAGCGCGGCGATGTGCGACCAGGAGGCTGGCGGGCCGTAGCGCTCTTCGGCCGTTCTCGCGTGGAGGGCGACCGCCGCCACACCGAGGTCGGCGGCGATCCGACCCGCTTCGAGGTAGGTCAGGTGCCGCTCATCGATCCCCAGCCGGAGCTTGACCGTCACGGGCACGTCGCCAGCGGCTCTGACCGCGGCTTCGATGATCGACGCGTAGAGGTCGAGCCGCCAAGGGAGCGCGGCACCGCCACCGTGGCGGGTGACCTTGGGTGCCGGGCACCCGAAGTTGAGATCGACGTGGTCGACCGGCGCCCGGGGTGCTGCGGGATCACCCTTGCACAGCAGCGTCACGGCGGTCGCGGTGTCGCTCGGTTCGGTGGCGTAGAGCTGGATCGACCGCGGGTGCTCGTCCGGCGCGAACGACGCCTTCAGGACCGAGCGCGCATCGCCGTCCACGAGCCCACGTGCGCCCACCATCTCGGAGACGAACAACCCGCCACCGTGCCGTCGGCACAGGCCACGGAACGGCACGTTGGTCACCCCGGCCATCGGCGCCAGCACCACGGGGGGCCAGACGTCGATCCCGGCGAGTCGGAGCGGGTCTGCCAGGGCACCGATCGGTCGAGGGCTCGCGTCAGTACGTTCGCGCAGCGTCGCCTCCTGTGCGCTCATCGTTCACACGCGGAGCGGGGCCGTCGTCGGCCCCGCTCCGCGGTGCGCTGGTCGGTGGTCAGACCGTGCTCTGCTGCTTCTCCACGATCTGTTCGCTGACATCCCGCATCCCGAGTCCGATCAGGACGAAGATGACGCCCATCCCGGCTGCCATCGCGGCGACGCCGAAGGCGAGCACGGAGGTGAACAGCGAGGCCTGGAGGAAGGAGGCGTTCATCGCGACGTCACGGAGCGGGTCCTCACGGTCGAGCTCCGCGTAGGTCTGGCCTTCGGTCGAGTCGAGGGCGTGCTCCTGGATGATCATGGCCTGGCAGTACGCGGTGAACGGTCCGTCGACCGCACTCTCCGGCAGGCAGGCGTCCTCGGGTGTGGTGATGCGTTGCTCACCGAGCGTGTTGCTGACCATCGTCCAGGTGCCGATGCCACCGACGATGAGGAGGACGCCGAGGACGATGGCGCCCATCGATGCGAGCTTGCGGCTGTTCATGGAGGTCTCCAGTGAGGAAGTGTTGGGTGCGGTCACGTCGGCTGCAGGTGCGGCGTGGTGACCTCTCGCGGCCTGGAGGCACCATACGGAGCGACCTGTGGCAGTGGCGGAACGGACGGTCCCGGCCTGGTGGGACCATCGGCCCCCTCGCAGGGGGCCGGTCGGTCACCCTTCGTCGATGAGGGGGTCTCGATAGTGCTTTCCGTCCCGTCCGAGCCTTGCCGCACGTGACGGTACAGGACGAGGTCCCTGGGCCCAACGCTCAGCCGCGGTCGAAGGTCGAGATCGCTCACTGCGATGAAGGGTCGGGCTTCTCGCCGTCGCGCTGGTCGTGCCGGGCGAGGAGCTGCCGTGCCTGTGCGAGGGTCGCCTCGGCTGCGGCCTGCGCCTCCGGGGAGGGGACCGTCTGGATCCGCGGTTCGAGGTCGTCGGCCGCGCGCAGCGCTGCGGTGGCCACGCGCCGGGACCCGGCCGCCAGCTCCCGAGCAACCGCTGCCATCCGGGCCGCGGTCTCCGCCGATCCCCAGCGCCCGCCATCGGCCTCGGCTTCGAGCGTGCGCTCGTCGGCCTCCAGCGCCCACGAATCGGCCTCTTCGGCGCTGATCCGCGTGATCGTCCGGAGCCGGGCCAGGAGACGCGGAGCCTCGTGAAGGGGGAGCGGTTCACGGATGGCGCGCTCTGACTCCAGCACGTGCGATGCCTCGAGCACCAGGTACGCGTCGGCTGCGTCGAGGTACACATCCCACAGCGAGGTGGTCCTCACGGCGGTCTCCAGGCTGGGTTCGGTGGGAGGCGCCGGACGGTAGCCAGCCTGGCTCAGGCGGTCATCTCCCGCGCTCCCAGTGCGTCACGCAGGATCGCCAGGCGTTCGGGGACGGCCCGGTAGAACACCCAACGTCCACGCTTCTCGCGCGCGAGGAGGCCGGCGGTCGTCAGCGCCGACAGGTGGTGGCTGACGGTCGGCTGGCTCCGCTCCAGCGGTTCCACCAGTGCGCAGGCGCAGACCTCTCCGTCCTCGGCGTTGGCGACCAGGCTGAGCAGTCGCAGCCGTACGGGATCGGCGAGCAGCTTGAACGACGCGGCCAACTCCTCGGCCTGGGCCGACGACAGCGCCGCGTCCAGGACCGGCGCGCAGCAGGCGGTGATCGCGTGGTCGCTCACGGGAGCTCCAGTGGCAGGGTGTGCGCGAAGCGTACCTTTGATAGACGAGTATCGATATGATGGGCATCCTCCGCAGACAGATCGATAGCCATCGATATAGAACGCGACGAGGAACGGGCCGACGGCCCGAGGAGGTAGCAACATGACCGACCGACGTCTTCCGATGGAGCTCGGCATCGAACTCGACCTGCACCGGGCCGACGCGGCCCGCGAACGCCTCGTCAGCGACCAGCGCCGCCGACGCCGTGTTGCCCAGCGGGCTCGCGTCGAGGAGCGTCTGCGCTCGTTCGTCGAGCTCTTCACCAGCCGTCGGACCCCGCAGACCTGCTGTGCTTGAGCGATCGATCGGCGAGCCCAGCGGCGAGCCGCCAGGAGGCAGATCCGTGTCAGACGTGACCCGCGAGGATGTCCGCGCACGATACGCGGCCGCAGCCCGGTCGCTCGGGGAGGCCGATGGTCGCTGTTGCGATCCTGCACGGGGCTGTGGCTCGGTGGAGGCCGACAGCGTCGTCTTCGGTGGCGTCCTGTACGACGGCACCGGTCTGGATGGCCTGCCGGAGTCCCTGGTTCAGGGCTCTCTCGGGTGCGGTGTCCCGACCGAGGTGGCCGATCTGCGATCGGGAGAGATCGTCCTCGATCTCGGCTCCGGCGCTGGTCTGGATGTGCTGCTCTCCGCTCGTCGCGTAGGGCCGTCAGGTCACGTCTACGGGCTGGACATGACCGAGGAGATGGTCGTGCTCGCCCGAAGGCATGCCGCCGAGGTGGGGATCGACAACGTGACGTTCATCCGCGGGGAGATGGAGGACATCCCGCTCCCCGACCGGTCGGTCGACGTGGTCCTGTCCAACTGCGTGGTGAACCTCTCGACCGACAAGCCCGCGGTCGTCACCGAACTCGCTCGCATCGTGCGACCGGGTGGCCGCCTGGCGATCAGCGATGTCGTCGCCGAGGATCACCTGAGTGCGGCGGACCGTGCCGAACGGGGCTCGCTGGTCGGCTGCATCGCCGGTGCCTGGTCCTTCGCTGCGTACGTCTCGGCCCTGACCACGGCCGGGTTCGTGGACGTCGCGGTCATGCCGAGCCACGAGGTGGCCGACGGCATGCACGCGGCCACGATCCATGGTCGCCGCGCGGCCTGAGCCGCCCGAGAGCGCGGCTCAGGCACGGTGGAGTCACCGACGCCGGGCGCGGCGGGCGCGTTGCCGTGGCTGCTCGGTGGTGGTGCCAGCCCCGTTGCGCGATGTGCTGTCTCCACGGCGCTGGTTGCCGGGTTGGCCGGTGCGTTGCTTGCTGCGTTGGTCGCTGCGCTGGTTGCCCCGGCGTTGCCCGCCACTTCGGTCGCTCGCGCCGGGCCGCTCGTTGGACGGTGCTGGACGTGGGCTCGGCAGCACCGCGGCATCGAGGAGGTCGAGGTCGAGTTCGTGCAGACCGGGTGGGAGGTCCAGAGAGCGCTGGAGCTTGTGGACGTCACGCGCCTCCTCGGCTCCGACGAGGGAGACCACGAGACCCAGCGCACCCGCCCGTCCGGTGCGTCCGGAGCGGTGGACGTAGTCCTTGTCGGTCGAGGGCTGGTCGTAGTGGAGCACCAGGTCGACGTCGTCGACGTGGATGCCACGGGCGGCCACGTCGGTTGCCACCAGGGCCTGCACGCGTCCGTCGGAGAAGCGGGCCAGCGCGTCCTCGCGCTGCCGCTGGCTGCGGTTGCCGTGGATCGCGGCGGTGGTCACACCGTCCTGACGCAACTGCTTGGCCAGGCGGTCGGCGCCGTGCTTGGTGCGGGTGAAGACGATGGCCGGACCGGTCTTGGCGAGGATGCGGCCGGTCAACTGCCGGCGTTCCGGTCGCTCTGCGGGCCAGAACACGTGACGGACATCCGCCTTGTCCTCGTCCCGGGTGGCGAAGCGGTGGGTCGCCGGGTTCTTCTGGTACCGGCGCACCAGTACCTCCACGTCACCGTCCAGGGTCGCGCTGAAGAGCAGGGTCCGTCGGGTCGGAGAGGTGGCGTCGAGCAGGCGCTTGACGGCGGGGAGGAATCCCATGTCGGCCATGCGGTCGGCCTCGTCGACGACGACGAGGTCGACGTCGCTGAGCGAGATCGCCCGGCGCTGGATCAGGTCCTCCAGCCGGCCCGGCGTGGCGACGACGACGTCGATGCGGCCACGCAGTCGCTGGAGGTCGCGGTTGATGTTCGTGCCGCCGTAGAAGCTGGCAGCCTTGCCGCCGGTGACCTCCAGGAGCGGGTCGAGGGTCTCGCGCACCTGGGTTGCGAGCTCACGGGTGGGGACGAGCAGCAACGCCCGGGGCTTGCCCGGGAGGCCGCGCCCGACCGTCATAGCGACGGGCAGAGCGAACGCCAGCGTCTTGCCGGAGCCGGTCGGTGCCTCGCCACTGACGTCACGTCCGGCCAGGGTGTCGACCAACGTCAGGCGTTGGATGGGGAACGGCTCGGTCAGGCCGAGCTGTTCGAGGCGGGAGCAGAGCTCGGCGGAGACGCCGAGGTCGGAGAAGGATGTGGTCACGCAGAAGCTCCAGATCGCCCGCGGTTGCGGCGGGCGTGGGTGCGCCGACCGCGGTCGCGGTGGCGTCGTCGTGCGCACCGCGGGGATCCGTCGGTGCGAGCGCACCGGTCGTGGAGCGAGAAGCGACACGACCGCTGGCGCGTGGTGAACACGCAGCCAGGAGCGGAAGCGGCTCATCGCCGCGGCCCGATCCGAACGGGGGCCGAGTGGCAGCGGTCCGGGTGGTCCGCGGTGTGCGCGGGCACCAACGGTGGCTGCCGTCGTGTTCCGGGCAGCTCGGGTGTCCTCACTGCCTCGTGCGGAGAACGGTACCAGGCATCACCGCCAAGGAGGTGGTGGCCGGACGGTCGGCGGTCCCCGGGCGGGGAAGGCCACGTCCGCCGTGCGCGTTCACCCTGCAGTATCCCCGGTACCCCGAGGCGACCTGGAGCCGAACGTGACCACGATCCGTGTCACCATCGACGATGACGATCGACAGACGCGGCGTGTCGTCGATGCGCTCGCCGGCCTCACGCGGCCTTCCCTCGTGGTCGAGGTCCGTGATGCCCGTGAGGACGACGAGGCGCAGGCGTTCCTGGAGCGTCTGGTCTGCTGTGGTCGGATCACCCCGGTCGTCGAGATGGGAGGCCTCCTCCTGACCGCCCCGTCGGCCGCCGAGGTCCTCCTGGCGATCAGGAGGGTCGCCCCGGAGCTCGTCGGCTGAGCGCCCGGCGTTCGAAGCGTGCGAGGCAGACCTCGATCGACACCGTGACCGTCGGCGGGAGGGTGGCGGCGATGGTGGCCAGCGCGGAGGGACCGAGGTGATGTCCCCGCGGACCCATCCCGGCGAGGTCAGCGGCCTGGGAGCGGTCGATCCGGATGGTGGCGGAGACCGAGACCCGCTCTCGCTGTTCGAACGAGCCGCCAAGCTCTGCGGCGAGGCGATCCACCTTGCCCGCTGGCACCTCCAGCAGGCCGAACGGTCCGCGGAGTTCGGCGAGATGTCCGGCCGCCGGCGTCACGACGAGGAGCGCTCCGCCGGGGGCGATGACCCGGGCGAACTCCGCGGGTGCCCGGGGTGCGAAGACGTCGAGCAGGAGCGCGATGGCCCCGGTGCGGATCGGGAGACCCTCCCAGATGTCGGTGACGACGGCCCCTGCCCGCGGGTGGGCTCGCGCGGCCCGTCGGGCCGCCGCCTTGGACGCGTCGACGGCGATGCCGTACCTCCCCGGCAGAGCCGTGAGTGCCGTCGCGAGATAGGTGCCGGGTCCCGAGCCAGCGTCGAGCACGTGTCCGAGCGGAAGGGTGGTGCTGGTGATGCCATCACGCAACGCCTGGTGAACGGGCCCGAGCAGGCCGGCGTCGTGCACCCGGGCGCGACGCTCGAGTAGCGGTGCCGGATCGCCCGCATGGCGCAAGGGTCCGGCGATGAGGGTCGCGTAGCCCTGCCGGGCGAGGTCGAAGCGGTGTCCCGCTGGGCAGCCGAGTCCGCCATCGAGCAGGTCGAGGTCCCCAAGATCGTGCGGGCAGGCCAGGGCGGTCGCGACCTCCGGTCGCATCACCGCACCTGCCGCGTCCGCCAGCCGGCCCACACCGCGGCGGACCCGACGGCCAGCACCGCGGCGCCGGCGATGATCGACCTCGGCGGCAACGTGACCACCAGCAGGAGGCACCCGACCAGACCCAGGCCGGCCAACGCTTTCGGCCAGCGACGTTCGGATCGATCCAGGGTGAGGGCGGAACCGTTCGCCAACGCGTAGTAGAGCAGCACCCCGAACGAGCTGAAGCCGATCGCACCGCGAAGGTCCAGGCCGGTCGACAGGAGCATGATGACGGCGATACCCACGGTGACCTCGGCGACGTGGGGGACGCGCGTGGGTCCCGAGATCCGGGCGAGCGGAGCTGGCAGGTGTCCGTCCCGTGCCATCGCGAACGACGTGCGGCTCACCCCTACCAGGAGGCTGAGCAGTACCCCCAGGCTCGCGACCGCGGCACCGATGCGCACGGCTGGGACCAGGGACGCGAACCGTCCCCCCTCGACGGCCACCGCCAGTGGCGCCTCGCTGGCTGCGAGTGCGGCCGGCCCCGCGGTGAGCAGCGCCGCCACGGCCACCGTCAGGTAGACAGCCAAGGTGATCCCCAACGCCAGCGGGATCGCGCGGGGGATCGTGGTCTCCGGCTCGACGACCTCCTCGCCGAGCGTGGCGATGCGTGCGTAGCCGGCGAAGGCGAAGAACAGCAGCCC
>JBBDSW010000130.1:0-4709 GCA_040904745.1 Nitriliruptoraceae bacterium | reverse complement strand
TTCGAGGTCGTCGCCGAGGTCGCCGACGGCGCGTCAGCGGTCCGGTTGACGCGCGAGCTCCGCCCCGACCTGGTGATCCTCGATGTGAAGATGCCCGTCATGGACGGCATCCAGGCCGCTGAGGAGATCGCCAAGGAGCGCCTGTCGGCCATCCTGATCCTGACGGCCTTCAGCCAGCGGGACCTCGTGGAGAAGGCGCGGCGCGCCGGGGCGATGGCCTACCTCGTCAAGCCCTTCCAGAAGCATGATCTGCTACCGGCGGTCGAGATCGCGGCCGGCCGGTTCCGCGATCTGTCGGGCTTGGAGCGCGAGGTGGACGACCTCCAGGGGCGCCTGGAGGCGCGCAAGCTCGTCGAGCGGGCCAAGGGGCTCCTGCAGGAACACGAGGGCATGAGCGAGGCGGACGCGTTCCGGTTCGTCCAGCGGCAGGCCATGGAGCGGCGCCTGACGATGCGGCAGGTGGCCGAGCAGGTCATCGAACGCCTGGACGGCTGACGAGCGGGGCGAGCGGATCTCGGGCGACGCGACCGGCGGGAGAGGGAGAGAGAGTGGTGGCGCCGCCCGAGATCCGATGACGGGACCTGGAGATCCCATCGATGTCACTGGCGGGTGACGGGTGGGACGCTACGACGCCTCTGTTACCCGCAGGTTTCTGCGTGGTTGGCAGCAGGTGACCGGTACTGGGCGCAGGGAGGCGGCCTCAGAACAGCGCCCGCGCCAGTCGTGGTCGCGCGGCGTTGACACGGGGGTCGGCGTCACCGAGGAGCTGGAACAGGCGGACGAGCTGCTCGCGGGCCTCCTCTCGGGCGTCGCCACCCAGCTCGATCGCTGCCAGGAGGTGCTCGATGGCCTCGTCCTCGTCACCCTGTGCGGCCAGAGCACGGCCCAATGCCAGGTGGGTCGCACCGTCGGCTTCGGCGCCTTGGACCTGCGCACGCAGGGCGTCCACGTCGCCGCCGCTGCGGGACAGCTCGATCCGGGTCGCCACGGCTTCGGCGGCGGGGTCAGGACGGTGCGGCGCGATGAGCTCGAGGGCGCGGTCCGGGTCGTCACGGTGCAGTGCCTCGGCCAGGCCGATCGCGGCCTCCCGGTGCCCAGGCTCCAACGCGAGCGCCTGTTCCAGCGCCGCCACAGCGTCGTCTCCTGTCAGGGCGCGGGCACGGGCGACGGCTTCATCGGCGGCGCTCGGCAGCAGATCCTCGATGAAGTCGGCGACGCGGGCCTCGGGCTGGACCCCGGTGAACTGCGCGATCGCCAGCCCGTTGCGGAACCCCACGACCTGGGGGATGCCCTGCACCCGGTAGCGCTGGGCG
Source organism: Nitriliruptoraceae bacterium (assembly GCA_040904745.1). GTDB lineage: Bacteria > Actinomycetota > Nitriliruptoria > Nitriliruptorales > Nitriliruptoraceae > T1Sed10-7. The sequence goes on along the minus strand of JBBDSW010000130.1, from coordinate 3,396 downwards.
AGCCCGGGGTTGGCGTCCACGTCCACCTTGGCGAGGAGTACGCGCCCTTCCTTGGCGGCGACGGCCCGTTCCAGCATCGGGGTGAGCTGGCGACAGGGGGCACACCACGATGCCCAGAAGTCGACCACGACGGGTCGCTCGTGCGAGGTCGCCAGGACGGCATCCTCGAACGTGTCGCTGTCGACGTCGATCACCTCGGTGGTGGTCACGATGCGGTCCTCCAGGGGTTCGGTGTGTGCATAGGTGCTGGCACACGGGATCGGTGGAAGGCGGCAGGGTGCCATCCTGCTCGTCACTAGGCTGCCAACGCCGTCATGACCCCAGGAGCTTCCCGTGCCAGAGCAGCGAGCCGTGCTCCTCCTCGACGGGCATTCCCTGGCCTACCGGGCCTTCCACGCGTTGCCGGACACGCTGCGCACCGCGACCGGACAGCTCACCAACGCCGTGTACGGCTTCACCTCGATGCTCATCAAGCTCCTCGAGGATCGGGACCCGGACGCGATCGTCGTCGCGTTCGACCGGGGGCGCGACACCGCACGTACGGCCGCGTTCCCCGCCTACAAGGCGAACCGCGCGGAGCCTCCGGAGGAGTTCCGGCCTCAGGTCGAGTTGATCAAGGAGGTGCTCACCGCGCTCGACATCCCGATCGTCGAGGTGGCGGGCGTCGAGGCGGACGACGTCCTGGCGACCATGGCGACGACCTTGGTCGGTGAGGGGGTGCACGCCTACGTGGTCACCGGAGACCGGGACGCGATGCAACTGGCGGACCACTCGCTCACCGTGCTCTACACGCTTCGTGGGATCACCGAGCTCGCGGAGATGACGCCGGCCGCCGTCGAGGAGCGCTACGGCGTGCCACCGTCGCGATACGTGCACCTCGCGGCGCTCAGGGGCGACACCTCCGACAACCTCCCCGGGGTCCCCGGCATCGGCGACAAGACGGCCGCCAAGCTGCTGCGTACCTACGGGGACCTCGACGGGATCTACGCCTCGTTGGAGGAGCTCCCCGGCAAGAAGGTCCCGGCCATGCTCGCCGAGCACCGCGGTCAGGTCGAGATCAACCGGTCGGTGATGGAGCTCCGCCGCGACGTGGACCTCGACCTCGACGTGCGTGCGCTCGGCTTCCCCCACCCCGACGCGGACGCGGTCCGTGAGCTGTTCGGGACCCTCGAGTTCCGGGCGCTCTACGAGCGTCTGCCGCCGGCGCTGCTCGGCGAGGAAGCCAGCACCCCGCGCTCCTTCGATCGCACCCCACGTGCGCTGGAGGCGGGGGAGCTCTCCGGATGGCTCGAGGGTGTGGCCGGAACGGTGGCCGTACTGCCCTTCGTCGAGGGCCACGTCCCGCACGTGCGACTGGTCGGCATCGGCCTGGCTGCCGCCGACCGCGATCCGGTCAGCGCTGACCTGGAGCGCCTGTCCGCCGGGGACGTCGCGGCCCTGGCCGATCTGCTCGCCGCTCCGGAGCGTCCTCTGGTCACCCACGACCGCAAACGCCTCGACCACGCGGTTCACGCGCAGGGTTGGTCGATCGCGGGCGTCACGCTCGACACCGAGCTGGCCGCCTACCTGTTGGCCCCCGAGCAGCGCAGCTTCGCGCTGGAGCGCATCGCTCTGCAGTACCTCGGCCACACGCTCGAGGCGGATGAAGCGGAGAGCGCCGACGCGGATCAGCTGACCCTGGACGTGTCCGCCGAGGAGCCGGTCCTGGAACGGGGGATCGCCGTCGAGGCGACCCGGCAACTCGCCGAGGTGCTCGCCGACGAACTCGACGACCGGCAGCAACGGGAGCTCCACGACACGATCGAGCTGCCACTGGCGCCGGTGCTGGCCGCGATGGAGCGCACGGGGATCGCCGTCGATCTCGACGTCCTGACCGAGATCCGCACCCGGCTGGCCGCCCGGGTGGACGCGCTCGAGCGGGAGGTGCACGACCACGCCGGCAAGCGCTTCAACGTCGGGTCCGGTCCGCAGCTCCAACAGATCCTGTTCGAGGAGCTCGGGCTGCCCAGGACCCGACGTATCAAGACGGGTTACTCGACCGATGCCCAGGCGCTGAGCAACCTCGCCGATGCCCATCCGATCGTCCCGGCGATCCTGGAGTGGCGGGAGGTCAGCAAGCTGCTGTCGACCTACGTCGACGCGCTTCCGCCGCTGGTCGACGATCGCACCGGGCGGATACACACCACCCTCTCCCAGACGATCGCGGCCACCGGCCGGCTGTCCTCCTCGCATCCGAACCTGCAGAACATCCCGGTCCGGCGGACGGAGGGCCGCGAGATCCGGAGGGCGTTCGTGGCGGGTCCCGGCTACGAGAAGCTCCTCGTGGCCGACTACTCCCAGATCGAACTCAGGATCATGGCGCACCTGTCGGGGGACGCCGGCCTCTCCGAGGCCTTCCTTACCGGCGAGGACGTCCATGCGACGACCGCCGCCAAGGTGTTCGACGTTCCGCTGTCTGAGGTGGACGGGACGCTCCGCGACCGGGCCAAGGCCGTCAACTACGGCCTCGCCTACGGCCTGACCTCCTACGGCCTCGGCCAGCAGCTCGGCATCGCACCCGACGAGGCCCAGGGGATCGTCGACGCCTACTTCGCCCGCTTCCCGGATGTGCGTGCGTTCCTCGATGACGCCGTCCAGGCCGCCACCCGCGACGGGTACACGACCACGATGTTCGGGCGCCGCCGCTACCTGCCGGACCTGCGCTCCGAGGATCGCAACCGTCGCCAGATGGCCGAACGCATGGCGCTGAACGCCCCGATCCAGGGGACCGCCGCCGATGTGATCAAGCTCGCGATGATCTCCCTGGCCCGGGCCCTCGAAGACTCCGGACTGTCAGCCCGGCAACTGCTGCAGGTCCACGACGAGGTGATCCTCGAGGTCCCAGCCGGCGAGGTGGAGGACACCCGCCACCTCGTGGAGGAGGTGCTCGGCTCGGTCGTCGAGCTGTCGGTGCCCCTGGAGGTCGACAGCGCCATCGGTGACACCTGGTTCGACGCCCAGAAGCACTGACCCCGGCTGGCGAGGGTTCGTGCCGATCCCGCAGCGGTTACCAGGCGACCGAGCAGGGGGCGGGGGATCGCTCCCTCGCCCGTATCATCTCCTGGCAGAGCCCGTGGAGCTACGGCCGACCCGAGACCGTGACGATGCGGCAGCGGTATCCGGGGCGTTGCGACCGCGACCGATCGCCGCCGGAGAGGCCGACCCATGCAGGCACGAACCCGCCCGCTCATCCGGATCGTTGTCACGGGCCTGGCGCTTGGCGGCGTCCTGCTGCTCGCGGAGCCGCCGGTGCCTGCCGGTGCGCAGACCACGGGGTCGGAGTTCTTCACGGATGTCGAGGGCGAGACGCACGCCGACGCGATCGACCGGATCCACGAGGCGGGCATCGTCGAGGGG
>JBBDSW010000129.1:87715-108849 GCA_040904745.1 Nitriliruptoraceae bacterium | reverse complement strand
CCGAAACCAAAGCGACCCCGAGGATGCCCAGGATCAGGAACTGGATGCGGAAGGCGACCTTCGTGCTGATCAACGCGATGCCGACCAGGGCCGCGACCACCGCGATGTCGACGGCGAGTGGCGGATGACCGGGGAAGATCGCGAGCCACCCGTCCCGGAACCCGAACACGTAGAGCCCGATGACCAGGCTCTGCGAGAGGTAGAGAGGCACACCTACCGCACCGCCGGCCTCGACGCCGAAGGATCGGGCGACGAGGCCGTAAGCACCCCCGGCCTCCGGAGTGATGTTGGTCGAGATGGAGGCCAGAGACAGCGCGGTGAAGCCGGTGATCGTGAACGCGAAGAGGATGATCCCGACCGCACCGAGGAGCCCCGCGTTGCCCACGACCCAGCCGGTCCTCAGGAACAGGATCACCCCGAGGATCGTCAGCGTGGTCGGGACGAACACGCCTTCGATCGTCCCGTAGCGCCTCGTCTCGTCGCCGGTGTCCTGCTCCTGCGCCACCCACCCCTCCTGACGGGGCCCGATGGTCCGCACGCCCCCGATCATGAGAGCGCAGCCTTGCACACCGGAGGGTCGCAACCGACGAGGGAGCCGGCGCACGCAAGCGAGCCCCGCCGATGGCGGGGCTCGTCTCGACCTCATGCTCTGGGTCCGGCAGGACCGATCCCGGAGCTCAGGGCCGTGCGTGCGTCACCTCAGAGAGGCTGCACCTCGGTGGCCTGGGGACCCTTCTGGCCCTGACCCACGTTGAAACTGACGCGCTGACCGTCCTCGAGGGACTTGTAGCCGTCCGACTGGATCGCGGAGAAGTGGACGAACAGGTCGTCGCCACCCTCGGCAGGGCTGATGAAGCCGTAGCCCTTGTCAGCGTTGAACCACTTAACGGTACCTTCTGGCATGTGTTGTTCCCGATCGCGACGCGCACCGAGACGGGTCGTGCCGTCGGAAGCGCGGAACATGGGGCCCCGACCGGGCGCGTGATGTCCGAAGGGTACACCCTGGCTGGCCACACCGACACCGGAGCTTGGTGGCGGTGGATACGGGGATCGCCAGCGCAGGTACGAGGCGCCTCAGTAGCTGCTGCCCGACACGTACGCGCGCAGCTGATCGGCATCCTCGGCGAGCTCCTCCATCCGTACACGCACGACGTCCCCGACGGACACGATGCCCGCGAGCTGACCGGCGGAGCGCACGGGCACGTGCCGGAACCGGCCCTCGGTCATGAGCACGATGAGCTCATCCACGGTGGTCCTGTGAGTGCAGGTGGCGACGTCGCGGGTCATCGCATCCCCCACCTCGTCCTCGAAGCCGGCCGCGCCAGCAGCTGCGAGGTGGTGTACGACGTCGCGCTCCGAGAGGATGCCTTCGATCGTCTTGCCATCACTCGTAACGACGACCGCGCCGATCCCTCGGTCTGCGAGGAGTTCCGTGGCTTCAGCGATCCGGGCATCCGGTGAGATCGTCGTGACGTCGGATCCCTTGTGCGCGAGGATGCTGGCGACCGTGCTCCCCATGTCCATCTCCTGCTCGGGACCACGATCGTCGCACGGACACTCGCCTCCCGCCACCACGATCTCGCTCAGTGCGTGATCTCCGGTGCCCTCACGACGACGACCGGGCAGGCAGCATGATGCGTGCACTGTTGCGAAACGGAGCCCAGTAGGAGCCCGCGGAAGCCACCTCGGCCACGAGATCCGACGACCAGGAGATCGGCGTGACGCGATCGCGCGACGAGGGTCTCGGCCACGCGGTCACCGAGCAGGACCTCCTGGGTGACCTCGGCTTCGCCCTCTTCCTCCTGCGCTTCGGAGAGCAGGCTCTCGACGAGCTTCTCGGCGGCCTCGTGCGCACGGTGCTGGCGCTGCTCGCGCCACTGCGCTTCCGCGTCGCTCAGCTGGGCCACGAGGGTGCGGTCCGTCGTGAAGGGGTACGAGCCCGCGTACGGGCTCTCCCCCGTGTCGACGGCATAGACATGGATGACGTGGAGCGCCGCCCCGGTGCGCACCGCCTGCCGGTAGGCCCACCGCAACGCGGCCCGGGACGACGCCGAGCCATCGACCCCGACGATGATGTTCTCTCCGCTACGCGCCGCCATCTGCCCGCCTCTCGTCTTCCGGTGGGCAACCGCCCCCCATCGCCTATGCCCTCACGATGTTAGCCCGGCGGCCCCACCCGGTAGAGGAATCCTGACCCACCTCCACCAGGCAGCACGCACCCACCCGGACGTGCCACTCGGTAGATAGCACACCGATCGGTGCTCGCTGGCGGAGCCTCCGGGGCATAGCGTGGTCCGAGCGCCATCACCGCACCACCAGGAGGGCAGTCCCGTTGCCGCGGCTCCACCGAGCTCCTGCGTGCCCTACCTGTGAGCAGACCGCCCCGAGCCGTGCCGCCCGCTACTGCGGACGCTGTGGTGCCCCCCTGCTGGTCCGGACCGAGAGCGAGAGCCGCTCACGTGAGCCGACGCACCGTGGTAGCCAGCGTTGGCGACCAGCCGTCCTGCTCGGGGTTGGCGTGCTCGTCGCGGCCGGCGCGGTCGCGACCGTCCTGAGTGCGGACCCCGCTCCGGGAGCATCCGGCGGCACTGCGCAGGACGTCGACCTGACCGACGAGGTGACAGGAGCACCTCTGGAGGCCACCGGCGAGGTAGCTGAGGATCTGCAGGCCGAGCTCCAGGCGAGAGCGACGGGGGCAAGGCTGCGCTGCGAGCCCCATGGATGTGAACGCTGGCGCCTCACGCTCGCCGACGAGTGGGCGCGCATCGGCAGCACCGAGGATCAGGTGTTCTTCCTCCACGACAGCGGCCTGCGGACCGACGACGCAGCGTCATCGGACAGGGATGGTGGATCACTGGGACTCCTCGTCATCGACGCACGGACCGGTGACGAGATCGTCCGTCGCGAGCTCGAGATCGAACGGGCGGTGCGGGGACAACGAGGACGCGGAGCACAGCCAGGCTCGTTCGCTGCGGCCATCCTGGCGGACAGCATCGCCGTGGCGATCGACGGCACGATCGTGAGCATGAGCCTCGAAGGTGAACTCCGCTGGCAGGAACGCCTCACCGACGAGCGGGTCTGGTACCTGCGCTCGCACGGTGACCGGCTCCTCGTGTTCGGGGGCGACCTCCGTTTCCGGGGTAGCTCGAGTGAGGGTGCCAGCGGCCCGTGGGTCCAGGGCCGGGTCCACGTCCTCGACGGTGGCACCGGTGCACTGCTGTGGTCGGCGCCCGGAGAGCTCTCCGGGACGCTCGACGAAGAGGTGGCGGTGATCAGTACCTCGGTCGACGATGGCGTGGTCACGCGTGCCCACGACGTGGACGACGGGACCGTGCGGTGGGAACGCGCGACGCAGCACGTCGTGCACACCGCTCCGGAACGGGATCACGTGGTGCTGGCCACGGGACGAGAGGATGTGGGGGACGTCCTCGTCGACGCGCACACCGGGGTCGAGCTCCTCGCACTCGAGGGGTCGCTCGTCACCGCGCTACAGCAGACGGACGGTCGCTGGTATGTGCTGGTCGACCGGAAGCCACGCGAGGACGGTGACCGCGGTCCGATGGTCGACGGAGACGACAGCGAGCTGGCCGTGCTGGCACTGGATGCATCGGTACAGCTCAGCTGGCGCACGGAGGTCGAGGGATCCCTGACCGGGTACGTCCGCCTGAGCGCAGGGGACGACCGGCTGTTCCTGCACGGTGAGCGAGGCGCAACGGCGAGTTTCGACCTCGCCAGCGGGGCGACGCGGCACGTCGACCCGACCACCGACACCGGAGCTGGCCCGGAGGCGTGGACCGACGCCGATGGGCGTGAGATCCGGCAGACGGCCGACGGCATGCGGATCGAGTCCGCTGCGGGGTGGGTGCAGATCCGGGGGGAACACGGTGCTTGGCTGATCGACCAGGACCCCCTGCTGGTCACCGACGGCTCGACCCTGCTGGCGGTCGACCCCGTGCCCGAGTGATCACACGCTCCAGCGCCGCGCGGTGCGCCCCCGGCCAGTAGATCTGCCCACAGCGCGCACACCGGGCGAACCGGGTGAACGCCATCCGGGTCCGTGGCGGTAGCTGGTCTCCGACCTCCTCACGGGTCACGGAGGCCAGCAGGCCGTTGCACCGCGGGCACCGTGTCAGGGGTCCAGGAGCACCGGTGAGCTGGTAGCGGTGCACCACCTCGTCGAGCTGCTGGTCTGGGTCGTCGGACCGCGGGCAGTAGCCGTGCAGGATGGTGCGTCGCATCAGCAGTTGCCGATCGCGGCTGATCAGGATCCGATCCTCCCCGACCGCGACACCGGCGAGTTCAGGGTCGCTCGCCTCCGATCGGTACCAACTGTCGTAGCCGAGCACCCGCAACCGTCGCGCGAGCGTCCCGAGGTGCACGTCCAGCACGAAGCGTCGAGGTTCGACCGGCTCGGGCCACAGGTCGAGACGCGGATCGATCGAGACCTCGTGCCCCGGCGGATGGACCGTCACCTGCTCGCCCCCGAAGACGCGCTGGTCGAAGCCAACCGAACGTTGGTCGACCACCAGCAGGCCGATCTCCGGATGCGGGATGCCGATCGACTCGACCAGGTCCTTCACGGAGCGTGGCTCCACGACCGCGATGTCGTGTTCGGGCTCGCCGACGAGATCGACGAGATCGCCCTCGAGGTGCACGGTGGTCCGCATCCCTGCCAGCATACGCATGGTCGAGGACCGCAGCGAGCGGTCCGCCGTGCCTGCGTGCTGGGGCCGGAAAGCCCTGTTCGGCACCCTCGAGGGTGCCGATACTCGGAGAGGTTCGGTCGACCAGGGAGGCCAGGATGTCGACCAGACATGGCCGCGACGTCATCGACACCTTCCAGCAGTGCGAGTTGTGCGAGTACGACTTCGCGACGGACGAAGGCGAGCGTTCCTGCCACTACTACGAGTGCCCGTACCTCCCCGAGGTGTTGGACGCCCGGTGCCCCACGTGCCTCTACAACTTCGCCATCGACGACGGCAACCCCGCGTGCGGCGATCCACCGGACTGCACGTTCGCCCGTGAGGTCGCGCCTGAGCGCGTTCGTGCGCTGCACACCTGGATGGAGACGGGCGCCCTGCCGTAGCCGGCGGGCCAGGCGGCTATCCGCGCGCCGTCGCCAGCCACTCGTCGACGAGATCACGGTTGGCGTCGATCCAGTCCCGTGCGTCAGCCCGGATGTCGTCCTCCGTGTACTCCTCGGCGGCGTTCATCCGGGCGTTCTGCGCAGCGATGTCAGCGAGCGGGATCTCCACGGCCTCGAGGAGGCGTCGTACAGGCGGGTTGTCCTCGAGGATGTCGGCGTTGGCCACGGCCCGGATGTCGTTGACCACCCAGCCGAGGTCACAGGGATCGCTGCCGGCGCATCCGGTGAGGCCCTCGACGCTGGTCGGGTCGTCCTCATCGGGGAGCGCGGGCGACTCGAGCCACACGACGTCTTCGCCGGGGACGAGCACGTCAACCGTCCAGTTCGGCGTCCAGGTGTAGAACAAGGTGGGCTCGCCGGCCGCGATCCGCTGTTCGGCCTCGGCGATCAGCTCGATGTAGTCACCGACGACCTGCTCGACGGACTCCCCCCAGGCCAGTGACTCGATGTGGTCCTCGATGGCGAGGTTGCAGCCCCAACCGTCGTTGCAACCCAGGAGCTCGACGACGCCGTCGCCGTCGTCGAACGCCTCGATCACCTCGGGTCGCGTGAAGTCCTCCATCGAGGTGAGGTCGAGTTCCTCGGCGGTCTCGCGATCGACCAGGTACCCCTGGATCGCACCCGCGGGGACCTGGGTCCCGACCGGCTCGATCGGCTCCGAGATCTGCTGACCGGTGACCAGCTCGCCCCGTAGGAAGGGCTCGTGGAGCGGGAACCAGCCGTTGACCCACAGGTCGAGCTCGCCGCGGGCCAACGCCGGGTAGAAGGTGACCGGCTCCCGGGTCTCCTCGGCGGGATCGGTCACGTCGTAGCCGAGCTCGTCGAGCAGCTGCTGGTAGATGGCTGCCTGCATGAACCCGGTGTCCCAGGTGGCCCGTGCCATACGGATCTCACCACCGGGCTCGTCCGCGCCGGTCGCCGGACCACCGGCGCCCCCACCGTCCCCGGTAGCGCTGCCGCAGGCAGCGATGGCCAGGGCGAGGACCGTGAGTGGGCCGAGGGCTTGGAGGGTCGCAGCAGGCCACCGCATCATCGCCCACCCCCCTGTTCGGGAGCGGTGTCACCCGGCTCCTCTGGCTCCCGATCTTCGGCTGCCTCGGTTGCCACGTGGTCGAGCAGGTTCCCGTGCCTGCTTCGGAACAGCTCGGCGTCGTAGTGGGCTTCGAGGAGATCGAGCTCCTCGTGGAAGGCGCGGTGCAGGCTCCAGACCAGCACCAGGAGGACGATGGCGAACGGCAGTCCGGTCGCAACCGCTGCCGTCTGCAGGGCGGAGAGGCCGCCACCGATGAGGAGTACGGCGGCGAGCGCACCCTCCATCACCGCCCAGAACACCCGCTGCGGCTTCGGGGAGTGGAGCTTGCCGCCCGAGGTGAGGTGGTCGACGACCAGCGACCCGGAGTCCGATGAGGTCACGAAGAACGACACGACCAGGACGACCGCGACCAGCGAGGTCACCTGCGCGAGCGGGAAGGCCTGCAGCATGTCGAACAGGGCCGTGGCCACGTTGTCGTTGACGGCGGTCGCCACGTCGCGGATGCCGTTGAGCTGGAGGTGGAGCGCGGTCCCACCGAAGACCGACATCCAGACGAAGGAGAGGAGCGAGGGGAACAGCACGACGCCGAGGATGAGTTCACGCACCGTCCGTCCCTTGGACACCCGGGCGATGAACATGCCGACGAACGGGGACCAGGAGATCCACCAGCCCCAGTAGAACACGGTCCAGCTGCCCTGCCAGTCGGACCCCGGGGTGAAGGCCTCGTTCCAGAAGGCCAACTCCGGCAGCGCGTCGAGGAAGAACCCGGTGCTCTGGACGAACGCGGAGGCGATGAACTGCGCCGGGCCGACGATCAGCAGGAACACCATGAACACGCCAGCGATCGAGATGTTGATCTGGCTGAGCCGCTTCACCCCGCCGTCGAGACCGGCCATCACCGACATCGTGGCCATCGCCGTGATGACAGCGATCAGGAACACCTGGAACCCGACCCCGTCCGACCAGCCGAACAGGAAGTTCAGCCCCGCGGCTGCCTGCCCGACGCCGAGTCCGAGGGAGGTCGCCAGCCCGGCCAGCGTCGCCAACACCGTCAGGATGTCGATCGCGTTGCCCCACGGGCCGTAGATGCGCTCGCCGAGCAACGGGAAGAACACCGACCGGAAGGTGAGTGGCAGTCCACGGTTGTAGGCGAAGAACGCGAGCGCCAGCGCGACCAGCCCGTAGATGGCCCAGGGATGCAGACCCCAGTGGTAGAAGGTCGTGGCCAGGGCGGCGTTGCCGGCCTCGGCGCTCCCCGCCTCCACCTGGAAGAGCGGGGCCGGTGCGTTCAGGTGGAAGATCGGCTCGGCGACCGACCAGAACATGAGACCGATGCCCATCCCGGCACTGATGAGCATCGAGTACCACGCGGTGCGGCTGAACTCCGGTCGCGCTTGCGGGCCACCGATACGGATCTTGCCGTAACGACTGAAGGCGAAGAACGCGGCCGCCAGCACGAACAGGTTGGCTGAGAGGATGTAGAACCAGCCGAACCCGTCGTTGACGGCCGTGAGCGCCGCGTTGAACGCTTCATCCGCCTGATCGGGGAAGGTCAGCGTGAAGCCGACGAACAGGACCAGGAGCCCGGCCGAGACGAAGGTCACCGACGGGTGGAGGTCGAACCCCCACGCGACGATGTTGGTATCCCCCGGCTCACGGTCGGCGACCTCCGGGTAGAACTCGACGTCGGGGTCGATCTGCAGCCCCTGGAAACGCGCCCGGTGGTAGATCGAGTCCTGTTCGGCACGCCGTTCCTCGGCCTCGATCTCCTCGAGCGTCTTCTCCGCATCCGTGAGATCGCGCTTGCGGGCCGCGTCACCCGTCACCTCGTCGCGCTGCTCGTCAGCCATCCGCCATGCCTCTCTCGGGAGTTGACGGGAGCCCTCGCGTGGCGACACGAGTCAACCCGAGCACTTCTGCGCACAGGTACGGCTGTGCAGAGCCGGGCTCCCTGACCGGAACGACATCGGACGGTAGTAGAGCGACCATCCCGTCGCAGAGGTTGGCTACGGCATGCCGAGCCACCGGGCGAACGCGAGCCCCACGGCCGCCAGTGCGACGGCGGCACCGAAGCCGACGAGGAAGGGGCGCAGACCGACCCTACGGAGTCCGCTGATGCGTGTCCGGAGCCCGACGGATGCGATCGCCACCGTGATCAACAGCGTCGCAGCCTCACCCACTACCTCCCCGGCTCCGGCATCGAGGATGCCGACGGAACGCAGTGCGACCAGCGCCAGGAACCCGAGCAGGAACGCGGGGAAGGCGCGCAGAGCCGACCCGCGGGCATCGCCGGAGCCCGGGTCCCTCGACGGTGTGGTCGTGCGGTGGGTCCACCAGGCGAGGAGCAGGAGCACCGGCGCCATCAGCGCATTGCGCACAAGCTTCACGACCGTGGCGACATCCAGGGCCTCGGCGGAGTGGGCCGCGCCGGCAGCAACGACCTGGCTGGTGTCATTGATCGCGAGGCCCGCCCAGAACCCGAAGACCTCCCCGGACATCCCTGCGACGGTCCCGACCATCGGGAAGAGCAGGAGCGCGGAGGTACCGAAGATCGTGATCGTGGCGACGGCGAAACTGACCTCGCGATCCCGGGCGCGGATGACCGGGGCAACGGCCATGATCGCGGTGTTGCCGCACACCGCGGTCCCGACCGCGATCAGGGTTGCCAGGCGAGGTGGCGTCCCGGCCAGCCTCGCGAGCACGATGACGGTCAGGACCGCCACGGCCATGCAGACCACGACCACCCAGAGAGCGGAACCGCCGATGGAGGCGACGTCCGCGATCGTCAACCGTGCACCGAGCAGTACGACGCCCAGGCGCAGCACGCGCTTGCTCGCGAGGGCGAGACCGGGCTCGAGTGTCGCGGGCAAGGAGGCCACGTTGCCGATCAGGAGACCGAGCAGCATGGCGACGAGCACCGGCGCAGGGGCTGCCGGAAGCAGCCGAGCGACCAGCAGGGAAGCACCCGCCACCGCCACGGCGAGGCCCAGCCCGGGAACTGACCGACGCACGGCTGCGCCCACCCGTGCGGCGGGGCTCACCTGGCTGCGGGGCCCGCCGTCCGGGGGCTGCTGTGGATCCATCCGCTCAACCCAGTCGTCTGCACCCGGAGGCCGCAGCGGACACCGCGCCGACCCCCGGACACCTCAGCGGCAGACCCTACGGAACCTGAACCCCGCCGCCCCGACGGCTGAGGGGAGGGACGACGTCCCTCCCCTCGGCCGGCATGCAGGTCCTCTGAGACCCGGTGGCTCACACTTAGCTGCAGCCGCTGGTCGTGCCGCAGCTCTGGCACACGTGACATGCTCCGGACCGCTGCATCTTGATCCCACAGTCGAAGCACATCGGGGCGTCGTGATCGACGGGGACGGCGGAAACCGTCACCTCCGGCAACGGTTCCGACTTGGCCACCACCTCCGCGCTCGGCGCGGTCGGGATCTCCGGCTCGCTGTCGCCGTACCCCTGATCGACCATGCGGGTGCGCTCTTCGATCGTGTAGATGCCAAGCGCCTCGCGCTCCTCGTATGGCAGGTACTCCAGCGCCAGCTTGCGGGCGAGGAAGTCCACGATCGAGGTGGCGAAGCGGACCTCGTCGTCATCGGTCATCCCGGCCGGCTCGAAGCGCATGTTCATGAACTTCGAGACGTAGGCCTCGAGCGGCACCCCGTACTGCAGCCCGATCGACATCGAGATGGCGAAGGCATCCAGGAGGCCCGAGAGGGTCGAGCCCTGCTTACCGAGCTTGACGAACAGCTCACCGATGCCGTCCCCGGGGTACTCCCCCGCGGTGATGTAGCCCTTGGCGTCACCCACCCGGAAGCTGATGGTCTGCGACGGACGGGTCTTGGGCAGCTTGCGCCGCTGCGGGACGTAGACGTTCTCGGCCGGATCGGCAGCCTTGACGTCCTTCTTGGTCACGCTCAGCGGCTGGGCGACCTTGCAGTTGTCACGGTAGATCGCGATCGCCTTGATCCCGAGCTTCCACGCGTCGAGGTGGAGCTGCTCGACGTCCTCGATGGTCGCCTCCTCGGGGAGGTTCACCGTCTTGGAGATGGCGCCGGAGATGAACGGCTGCGCGGCCGCCATCATCTTCGTGTGCCCCATGTAATGGATCGCGTCGTCGCCCATCGCGCACTGGAAGACCTTGGTGTGCTCGGGCTTCAGCGCCGGTGCACCGTGGATCGTCTTGTTCTCGTCGATGTAGTCGACGATCGCCTCGACCTGCTCCTCGGTGTAGCCGAGGTGGCGCAGCGCCTGCGGAACCGTCTGGTTGACGATCGTGATGGAGCCACCGCCGACCATCTTCTTGGTCTTGATCAGGCCCAGGTCGGGCTCGATACCCGTGGTGTCGCAGTCCATCATCAGACCGATGGTGCCCGTCGGCGCGAGCACGGTGGCCTGGGCGTTGCGGTAGCCGTGCTCCTCGCCGAGCGCCAGCGCCTCATCCCAGGCGTTCCTGGCCGCATCCATGAGGTCCTTGGCCAGCGGGCGGGGATCGATGCCATGGACCGCCTCGCGGTGCTTGCCGATCACACGAAGCATGGGCTGCTCGTTCTTCGCGTACCCGTTGTGCGGCCCCTTGACCCGGGCCAGCTGCGCCGAGGTCCGGTAGGCGTGACCGGTCATGAGCGCGGTCAGGGTGCCGGCCCAGGCCCGACCTTCGTCGGAGTCGTAGGGCAGACCGAGCGAGAGCAGCAGCCCACCGAGGTTCGCGTACCCGAGGCCGAGCTCACGGAAGTCATGTGAGTTCCTCTCGATGCTCTCGGTCGGGTAGCTCGAGTACCCGATGATGATCTCCTGCGCGGTGAACACGATCTCGATCGCCCGCTTGTAGGCCTCGACGTCGAAACGTCCAGCGTCGTAGTCGTAGAAGCGCTTCAGGTTCAGGCTGGCGAGGTTGCAGGCCGAGTTGTCGAGGTGCATGTACTCAGAGCACGGGTTCGACCCGTTGATCCGGCCGGACTCCGGCGAGGTGTGCCAGTCGTTGATCGTCGTGTCGTACTGCAGACCGGGGTCCGCGCACTCCCAGGCAGCCTGGGAGATCTGGCGCATGACGTCGCGAGCGTCCTTGTGCTCGAGCACCTCGCCCGTCGTGACCGCACGGACCGGGTAGGTGGTGCCCTCCTCGTACGCCTTCATGAACTCGTCGGTGACGCGCACCGAGTTGTTGGCGTTCTGGTACTGGATCGAGGCGTAGTCCTCGCCATCGAGATCCATGTCGAAGCCGGCCTCGCGCAGCACGCGGATCTTCTTCTCCTCGCGTGCCTTGGTCCAGAGGAACTCCTCGATGTCCGGGTGGTCGACGTTCAGGATGACCATCTTGGCGGCCCGACGGGTCTTGCCCCCGGACTTGATGGTGCCCGCGGACGCATCGGCACCGCGCATGAACGAAACCGGCCCCGAAGCCTCACCGCCGCCCTTGAGCGACTCCTTCGAGGAACGGATCGAGGACAGGTTGATGCCGGCACCCGAGCCACCCTTGAAGATGGTCCCCTCTTCGACGTACCAGTTGAGGATCGACGACATCGTGTCCTCGACCGCGAGGATGAAGCAGGCCGAGCACTGCGGCTTCTCCTCGACCCCGACGTTGAACCACACCGGGGAGTTGAACGCCGCCTTCTGGTTGACCAGGAGGTGCTTGAGCTCGGCGTTGAACACCTCAGCGGTGTCCTCATCGACGAAGTAGCCGCCGTCGATCCCCCAGCCGGTGATGGTGTCGGCCACACGGTCGATCATCTGCTTGACGGAGTACTCACGCTCCGGGGTGCCGAGCGTGCCGCGGAAGTACTTCTGCGAGACGATCTGCGTCGCCATCATCGACCAGCTCGAGGGGAACTCGACCCCCCGCTGCTCGAACGAGGTGGTGCCGTCGCGCCAGTTGGTGAGCACCGCATCGCGCAGTTCCCACTCCACCTCGTCGTAGGGGTGGACGCCCTCGCGGGTGAAGAAGCGATCGATCTTCAAGCCGGGACGACCGTCCCGCTCCTCGACATCCAGCGGCGCGGTGGACACGTCGATCACGGTGTCTGCGTCATCTCGGGTCGTCTCAGCCATCGTTTCCTGCTCCTCGGGATCTCTGCCCGGCGGCCCTTCAGGGACCAGCGTCGGGGGTTGCTCGGCTCGGTCATCGGACCCACAAGCCGGGAACTACATCGGCGTGACTCCGGGTTGCACTGAACCTCCCAGCTGCACGCTACGCAAGCACCTTCTGCAGCGCCGATGCGCACGACTCCACAAGGGATGGTGGTGTCGTCCGCCTCGCCAGCACAACATGTAGTGTTCCCACACCTCCTCCCGGGTTCCTCCCCCCCATCATCCCCAGCCTGACCCCAGGTTGTCCACAGCCTCTTGGCGTGGATCTTCCCCCTTCGTGGTGCGCCAAGTGCACAGTCACCAGGCGTCCCCGCACACCGGCGGATCGCTGGACAGCAGGGCGGAACGGTGCCTCCTCCTGCCCCTGGCGATCCCCGACGCGTAGTCTCACCAGCGGACCATCGACGGCGCCGCGGAGATGACGGATGAGCAGCGAGGAGCCCCGTCCGGCGCCGGCTGCTGCGGAAGCACCGGAGACGGCGGCGGACCGAGACCGTCGCGACGTTGCGGCTCAGGACGGCGTCCAGATCCCGGCCTGGCTCGACACGTGGGTGCAGTACACCTGGCGAACGCTGGTCCTGCTCGCCGGGCTCGCCACCGCCCTCTACGTGCTGAGTCGGATCTACCTCGTCAGCCTGCCCGTCATCATCGCCCTGATCCTCTCCACGTTGTGCGTGCCGCCGGCACGACGCCTGGAGCGCCGCGGCTTCCCGCGCCTCGCCGCAGCCCTGGTGGTGGTGCTCGGTGGCATCGGCTCCGTGGCCGCGATCATCGCGCTGCTCACCCCGTCCTTCATCTCGCAGCTGCAGGATCTCGGACCCACGACCCAGGAGGGTGTCGACCAGCTGTTGCTGTGGCTCGAGGAGGGCCCGCTCGGCTACGACCGACAGCAGCTCGAGGACCTGTGGCGAACCGCGATGAACTCGCTGGAGGGGGCGGCTGGGAGCATCGCGACGCAGATCGGATCGGTCGCGGTCGCCATCGTGGAGGCGTTCACCGCGCTGGCACTGGCGATCGTGCTGCTGTTCTTCTTCGTGAAGGATGGCGAACAGATCGTTCGCTGGCTCATCCGGCGTGTCCCGGACCGCCACCAGGACGACGTCCGGGCGGCGAGTGCCCGTGGGTGGGTCGCCCTCTCCGGGTTCGTCCGCGGCACGGCAGCCGTCGCCCTGATCGATGCCCTGGGGATCGGCATCGGCCTGTTGCTGCTCGATGTCCCGCTGGTGCTGCCGCTGTCGGTGCTCGTCTTCTTCGGTGCGTTCGTGCCGGTCATCGGTGCGTTCGTGACCGGCCTGCTCGCCGCCTTGGTCGCCCTGGCACACGGAGGTCTGGCAACGGCCTTGATCGTGACCGGCATCGTCCTCCTCGTGCAGCAGGTCGAGTCGAACCTGCTGCAACCGACGATCATGCGCCGCGCCGTAGCCCTGCATCCGGTCGTGGTCCTCGCCGTCCTGACCGCCGGTGCGGTGTTGATCGGGATCATCGGAGCGTTCCTCGCGGTCCCCGTCACCGCCGTCGTCGCGGCCGCCGGCAACGAACTCCGTCTGCGGCACGAGCTACGACGTGCCGGTCACGAGGCCGATGCCACCCCGATCGGTGGCCCGGGCGTCGATCCGGAGACGGTGCGGGCGCAGTTCCCCGAGGACACCCGACTGCGCGCTGCGGCCCGACGGCGTGGAGCGGAACGCGAGCGTGGTCGACGCCGACGACGGCGGACCCGAACGAAGGTGGATGAGGACGGCAACGTGGAGAGCGTCACGGTGACGGGCCCGCAGGGACCTCCCGCGGAGCCGGGCGACAACGCGGCGGCTGGCCCCGACACGGTCACGATCACCGATGGCGATGACCGCGGCTAGTCCTGCACCTCAGCGGTGGTCCAGCCCGGTGCGTGGCGTTCACGCGGGACCATGGACTCCAACGCGGCCGCGACGGAGAGGACCAGGGACTCCTGCCCTTCGGCACCCACGATCTGCACCGACAGCGGGCGTCCACCGTCCTCCCACAGGGGGACGACCACGGCA
Source organism: Nitriliruptoraceae bacterium (assembly GCA_040904745.1). Classification (GTDB taxonomy): domain Bacteria; phylum Actinomycetota; class Nitriliruptoria; order Nitriliruptorales; family Nitriliruptoraceae; genus T1Sed10-7. Next base: position 94,556 of record JBBDSW010000129.1, on the reverse strand, counting down.
GGAAGGTCCGCCAGGTTCCAGGGGCCGGTGAAGGGGTAGGCGGACAGGTTCGCCGCGATGTTGGCTGCCCAGGGACGGGTGTGCCAGGCCGTCGCGGCAGGTTGCACCCTCGCGAACGTCGGCGTGAGCAGGAGGTCATGGGCTTCGAAGAAGGGGGCGATGCGTTGCTTCCACCGCTCCGCACCTTCGTCGTCCACGGGGCTGACCTTGGCGAGGCGGTCGCCGGCGGCCACGTGCGCGCGGGTGCGGGCCTGCAGCCGATCCGGATCGAGTGCAAGGGCGGCGACATCCGCACTGGCGCCCTGCGTCCAGCGAGCGACCGTCGCCTGCACGGTGGCGCGCTCGTAGGGAGGGTCGTCGCGTCCGACCGTGTGACCGGCGTGGTGCAGCAGCCGGCCGGCTTCGAGCGCGGCTTCGCGCCACGCACCGCTGACCACCACCCCCGGGGCGGGAGCACGCCACGACACCGCGACGTCGACGGGGTGGAGCAACGTCTCCAGCGCGAACTCCGCGGCGCCGGACATGACCGCCAGCATCCGTGCGACATCCGCGACGTTGGTGCCCAACGGGCCGTAGCGCCCCATCCCGAACCAGTGCGGCGCGCCTGCCAGTTCGATGGGGAGGTAGGGCGCACCCGGTCGGATGCCGACGACGCCACAGGCGGCGGCCGGGATGCGCAACGAGCCGAAGCTGTCACCCCCGAGCGCGAGCGGCACGACCCCCGCACCCACGGCGGCGGCCGCACCGCCGGAGGCACCGCCTGCCGAACGGGTCGGATCCCACGGGCTGATCGCGGTGCCCGCGGGATCATCCGAGGTCCCCCACAGCGACAGCTCCGGGGACCGGGTCTTGCCGAGCACGATGGCTCCAGCCGCGCGGAGCCGCGCGACCACCGGGTCATCGGCATCGGCGACCTCCGGCGAGGTGGCGAGGGAGCCGTGCCGGGTGGCCTCCCCGGCGATGTCCACGACATCGGTCAGGGCGATCGGCACCCCGGCCAAGGGCAGCGAGGCGCGATCCGGATGCGCATCGACCGCATCGGCATCAGCGAGCGCCGCCTGTCGCCGGATGGACACGAACGCACCGAGTCGGTGCTCGACCTCTAAGAGCCGATCGAGGTGGGCCGTAACGACCTCGCGCGCCGTGGCGTCACCGGCGATGACCGTGTCCGCCAGCGCGATGGCCGTGTGTCCGACGAACTCCACCTGGCCCCCTCTCCTTCTCGGCTCACACGACCGAAGGTCGCGTCCCACCGCGACACCCTAGGTCCTATCATCCGGCCGGTCGCACCCAAACCCGGTCACCCGGTCGGGCACACAGCCGCATCCGCATGGCGAGGTCGACGAGCGCTCACACCGCACGGTGTTCTGTTGGGCACGGTGAGTGGCGCTCGCCTCTGGCAGGATGGGGGTGTTGGCGGTGCGGCGCCACCGACGCGCGACCCGTCCCGCCGCCTCACCGTCAGGGAGTTGCTCGTGCCCTCTGCCGCACGCCCGAACGTCCACCTCCGCGTACTCGTCCCCGACGATGCGTCCTGGGTGGTGACCACGGACCGACGGGCTTCCACGGCGCTCGCCCGTCCGGTGGGATTCGTCGAAGACGCGCTGCGCGCCGAGCTCGAAGAGGGCGGATGGGCCGACGAGTCCCGGTTCGGCTGGGCGGTCATCGTCGACGGCACGACCGCGGGTTTCGCGTTGGTCGAAGGCCTCGATCGACGCGATGCGGAGATCCTCCTGCGGATCGGTCCGAAGGCGCGTGGTCGTGGGGTCGGGCGCGAGGTGCTCCGCCATCTCGCCGACCATCACTTCTCGGCCGACCCGGAGGTGGTCCGCTTGACGGGACGCGCACACGAGAACAACGTCCCGATGCAGCGGGTCTTCAACGCCGCCGGGTTCCGCATGGAGGCTCGCTACCGCGACGCGGTGGAAGGCGAGGAGGGCGGCACGGCATCCGAGTGGGGCTATGCCCTGACAAGGGGTGACTGGGAAGCGGGCCGCCATCATCCCGGGGATGCCGGCTACGACCTCCATGGGCTGTCGTTCATCCTCGACGAGACGATCGAAGGCGAGGATGCACGCGGCCTGCTGGTCCGGTTCCTCCAGGAAGGTCGTCGGGTCATCGGCCGCTACGAGGCCGATCGGTTGCTCGACGGTGAGTCGGGCGGGATCCTGACCGGCGACCTACTGCGCTACCGGTTCGTCCACACCGCGGAGACCGGGGACGAGGCGGAGGAGGTCCTCGGACGGGGCAGGGCACGGCTGCAACGCCGCGAGGACAGCCGCCTGGAGATCATCGACAAGTGGTCGGACGAGCGCGGCTCCCACGGGCAACGTGTGCTCGTACAGCGAGTGGAGGCGGGGTGACCCCCGCATCGGCACCGCCGGGATCTCAACCGAACGACGGCACCTCTGCCACGGAGACGTGGAAGGCCGAGGCCAACGCGTAGACGAGGCCGTCCTCGTCGACGAGCGCGGCCCGCGACCGGATCTTGCGACCGTCCATACTGTCCATCCGGGCGACGATCCGGAGCGGTTCCATGATCGGCGCGTCGTGGAAGACCCGGAGGTTGAACCCCGCGAGCAGGGCACCCACGTGACCACGCTCGCGAACGTGCGCGATCGCGGCCCAGACCGATGGACAATCGAGGACCGCTGACACGAGCAGGGGATCGATCACCCCGTCATGGGCGAACCCCTCATCCGCGACCCAGGGGACGACCACGCTGGTGCTCGACTGCCAGCGCGGGTAGTGATGGAGCCCGTGCGGATGCGTGGGGGCGGGCCCGCAGACGAAGCAGGTCGGGTACTCCCATTGGGGCTCGGCCGGTGGAAGGGGGACGCGCGCGAGCTCGGCCAGATCGGCGACCGCAGGAGCAGGATCGTGACCTGCGAGCTCCACCTCGGCGGAGACGAGGAGCGCAGCACCGCTCCAGGTCTCGACCGCGTACCTCGCAGCCCCCTCGCTCGGACGCGAGCGGGCGGTGAGTTCGGTGCCCAACGGGGTCGGTGCATGCAGACGGGCGTCGAACCCCGTCAGCGGAGCATCGAACCGATCGATCAAGCGGGCGATGCTCGCCGTGACACCGGCCGCCAGGCCACCCTGCAGGATGCCGGGGGGACCATCCAGTCCCCGGGCTGCCTGCCAACGACACGCCGTCCACGCGCCATCATCCACCTGCCCATCGACATCGACATCGATGCCGAGCACGTCCGGTCCCGCCGCCACCTTGGTCATCAGAGCACGCACGGTAGCCACCGGACCGCCCAACCCGCCTACCTGTCGTCACGCCCGAGCATCCGCCGGTCGCGGATGCTCGCCTCGACCGGACCCCGCACGTATGTTCACGACCCCTGACCAGGAGCGCCCGACCCTTGCGCTGTCCCGGCTGCGGACTCGACGAGGATCGCGTCGTCGACTCCCGCCCGTCGCCGACGGGCGATGCGATCCGTCGCCGACGTGAGTGTCGCGCCTGCGGGCTGCGCTTCACCACGTTCGAGCGCGTCGAGGTACCGGAACTGGTCGTGCGCAAGCGGTCCGGCGCACTCGCGGTGTTCGACCGGTCGCGGGTCCTGGACGGCATGGCCCGAGCAGCGAAGGGACGGGTGGAGAGCGCCGCGCTCGAGGAGGCCGCAGCAGCGGTCGAGCGCGAACTCCGCGCCCTCGGAACACGTGAGATCAGCTCCGAGCAGGTCGGGCTCCAGGTGCTGACGCAGCTCCGGGCCCTGGATCCGGTCGCCTACGTCCGTTTCGCGAGCGTGTACAAGGACTTCCAGGGCCCCGAGGACTTCGAGACGGAACTCTCATCCCTGCGCAAGGATGCGCCTCCCAAGGGCGCCTGAACTGCGGGACCGCCTGGCCGGGGCGGCTCGGCACGGCGGTGGCCTCGGTCAGCGCGCCGGTAGCAGGACCACGGTCCAGGCTTCGACGTCGGCTCCCGTGAGGTCGTTGAGGTCCTGGATGGCACGCAGCTGCTCGCGTGGATCGACGTCCTCCGGGGCCGTGGCCACCGCGACGCTCCACAGGGTCTCTCCCGGCTCGATCACGGCGTGCCCGGCCACCGGGTCCGCCAACTCCGCTTCCGCACCGACACGGCCGATCGCGACCGTCAGCAGGAAGGCTGCGAGGAGCAGCACGGCGAGTGCCACCGACCGACGCCGCACGATGGTTGCACGAGTGAGGACAGGCGGCCGCCGACCGGACGGCCCGGCCCCTGCCGGTGCATCGGTGCCAGAAGCTGCGACGGCGTGGGTGGCGGTCTGCACGGAGACTCCTTGACATCGGGGGGTGATCGGGTCGGACCCTACGGACCGGGTGCGACACCCCGAACGCCCGTTCGATACCAGTCAACCGAACAAGCGTTCCCCCGTCAAGGCCAGATCCGAACGAACGTTCCCCACGATCGACCGCTCTCGTGCTACCGTGAGCGAACGCGCGTTCGACCAGGAGGGGTCACGATGGGGACGACGGGAAGCACATCAACCGCAGGCAACGAGGCGGATGGCCCCGCGGCCGGAGCCAGGACAGCCAGCCAGCCGTCGGCTCCGGCCGAGGTCGTCACCGAAGACGGTGACCTGGCCGTCAGCGAGCCTCCAGCGGACAGCACGGAGCTGACCGCACGCCAGCGTGCCATCCTGGAGGTGATCCACGGCCACGTCGATGCGCACGGCTATCCACCGTCCGTGCGTGAGATCGGTGATGCGGTGGGCCTGCGCTCCCCATCGTCGGTGCATGGCCAGCTGGAATCGCTGGAGCGCAAGGGCTACCTACGACGCGACCCCACCAAGCCGCGGGCACTGGAGCTCGGGCGGGACCCCGTCACCGCACTGGATCTTCCCCGATCCCCGGCACGGCAGGTGCCGCTCGTCGGGGAGATCGCCGCGGGCGGGCCGATCCTCGCCGAGGAGCACGTCGAAGCGGTGTACCCGCTCCCCAAGGATCTGGTCGGCGACGGGCAACTGTTCATGCTGCGGGTCCGCGGCGACTCGATGATCGAGGCGGGGGTGTTCGAGAGCGATCTCGTCGTCGTGCGGGAGCAGCCGACGGTCGAGCAGGGCGAGATGTGTGCCGCGCTCATCGACGGGGAGGCGACCGTGAAGTTCTACCGTCGCACCCGTGCGGGCCAGGTCTTCCTCGACCCCGCCAACGCGTCCTACGAGCCGATCGAGGTCCGCGCGGATCAGGATGCACGGGTCATGGGCAAGGTCGTGACCGTGCTGCGCACGATCCGCTGACGGGGTGCGCAGACCGGGGGATCAGCGTTCCCACCCCTCCGGCTCGTCCGCGAACGGATCGTCGTGCAGATAGTCGCGTAGTTCGATGACCGTGTCCCGGTCCACATCGGCGACGAGTTGCGTGCCCTGCTCCGTGTGATCCTCCGACACGACCGTGCCCTGCCGGTGGGCCATGGCCACCAGGTCCTGCCGGGCGTAGGGCACGTGCCCACTGATGCGGTAACGCTGTGATGGGAGCCGCTCCGTGATCCGAGCGATGAGCTCGCTGGCTCCCTCACCCGTCACGGCCGACATGAGTACCGGCTTCTGCCCGATCTCGACCTCGATCCGTCGCGCCAGCGCCTCGACGACCTCCGGCCCGACGGCATCGATCTTGTTGAGCACCAGTTGCTGGGGACGGTGTTCCGCACCGATCTCCTCGAGGACCTCCTGGACGGCCACGATGTGCGCTTCTGCCTCCGGGTGGGACGCGTCGACGACGTGCAGGAGCAGGTCAGCCGACGCCGACTCCTCCAGGGTCGACTTGAACGCTTCTACGAGCCCGTGCGGGAGCTTGCGCACGAATCCCACCGTGTCCGTCAGGACGATCTCGCGACCGTCCTCCAGGGGCAGGCGACGCACGGTGGGGTCCAGGGTCGCGAACAGCCGGTCCTCGACCTTGACCGCCGCTCCGGTGATCCGGTTGAGCACGGAGGACTTCCCGGCGTTCGTGTAGCCGACCAGGGCAACGACCTGCACGCTCTTGCGCTCGCGTTCGGCCGCCTTGGTCTCACGGATCTGCCGGTAGCCCTCCAGATCCCGGCGGAGCTTGCTGATCCGACGCATGATCCGGCGGCGGTCGACCTCGAGTTGGGTCTCGCCCGGGCCACGGCCACCGATCCCAGCCCCGCCGGCGACCCGTCCACCGGCCTGACGGGACAGTGCGACACCCCATCCGCGAAGACGGGGAAGGAGGTAGGTCAGCTGCGCGAGCTCGACCTGGGCCTTGCCTTCCCGCGAGGTGGCATGCTGCGCGAAGATGTCGAGGATCACGATCGTGCGGTCGAGGACCTTCTGCCGGATCTCCTCCTCCAGCGTGCGCTGCTGTGCCGGCGCGAGCTCATCATCGAACACCACCGCGTCCGCACCGACCGCGGCGGCAAGGTCCCGCAACTCCGCGACCTTCCCGCGCCCGACGAACGTCGCCGGGTCGGGTCCGTTGCGGCGCTGGATGACCCGCTCGACGACCTCGGCACCTGCCGTGTCCAGAAGCGCCGCGAGCTCGTCCAGGGATGCGTCCAGCTCAGCCGAGGTCGTCCCAGGAAGTTGCACACCGACGATGACCGCCCGCTCGACCGGACGGATGATGTCGACGCCCTCCCGGGGCGCGCCATCTTCGATGACATCGCGACGCCGACGGCGTGCCTCGGCGCGGCCAACCGCGGCGGCATCGTCGAGGTCCAGTGGCCGCGTGTCGTCGAGATCGGGGGCCGTAGGGCCGGTATCGGTCGAGGTGTCCAGGGTGGTCACTCCAGCTCGCCGCGTTCGGCGCAGTCGATCCAGGTCGTGTCGAGGACGCCTGTGGCGACCTCGACCGCGGATCCGGTCATCCGGACGGTGCCACCGGCCTC
>JBBDSW010000129.1:59995-87705 GCA_040904745.1 Nitriliruptoraceae bacterium | reverse complement strand
CCCCACCGCCGGGCCGGTCATCCTGACCGTCCCGCCCGGCGTGTACTCCAGCTCCAGCGTGCCACCCGCCAGTTCCACCGCAACCGTCATCCCGACGAGGTCCAGGTGGTGCAGCGCGACGACCGCGGCACAGGCTCCGCTGCCGCAGGCGGCGGTCTCCCCCACTCCGCGTTCCCATACCCGCAGCCGGATGCGGTCGTCGCCGACCCGCTCTGCGAACCCGACGTTGACCCCCTCGGGGAAGCGCCGATCGTGTTGCAGACGGGGCCCGAGGGTGGCGACCGGCGCGGCGTCCACGGAGTCGACGACCATGACCGCGTGCGGGTTCCCCATCGACACCACCGCCATCACGACCTGCTCGCCGTCGATGTCGACGCGATGACGCGGCGCATCCGGTTCATCCGTGATGTATGGCACCTCGGCTGCCGCGAGACCCGGAGGCCCCATGTCTACGGTCACACGAGCGACGGCACCGTGCCCATCCCGCTCCACGATCCGGACCGGTTTCACGCCCGCACGCGTTCCGATGCGGATGATCCCGTCAGGTGTCGGGGTGACGTGGCCGTGATCGACGACGAGCTTGGTGACGACCCGGATGCCGTTGCCACACATCTCGACGATGCCGCCGTCCGCGTTGCGGTAGTCCATGAACGCGTCCGCATCCGGGCCCCCGCTTCCGATGCGGATCACGCCGTCCGCACCGACACCGCGGCGACGGTCGGCCAGCGCGCGCACCAGCACGTCCGACAACTGCAGCTCGTCGCTGAGGTCGGTGAGGACCACGAAATCGTTCGCGGTGCCGTGCGCCTTGGTGAACTCCATCCGGTCCAGCGTACGCCGGTCGCCTCTGGCGGTCAGGTTCCGCGCAGCCAAGCGGCCACGTCCTCGGCCGCCAGCGGCCTGCAGCGTGGATCGCGTCGGAACCACGACCGTTGCCGTCTGGCATAGCGCCAGGTCCGCTGCGAGATCCGCTCCGCCAAGGCCGCAGGCTCCAAGCGAGCGTCGAGCACCGCGGACGCCTCCGCGTAGCCGATCGCCTGCGCGGCCGTGCGTGACCACGGGCCAGCCGCCCGCAGCGCACGGACCTCCTCGAGGAGGCCCGCCGCCACCATCCAGCGTGACCGGGTCGAGATGCGGGGGCGCAGGACCTCGTTCGGCGGGTCGAGGAACGCCACCCGCAGTCCCGGATAGATCGATCGGTACTCCTCGTACGCCGCGTCGTAGTCGGAGAACCGCTCCCCCGTCAGCTCGAGTACCTCCAGCGCCCGGATGGTGCGACGGAGGTTCTCCGGTGCGATGCGCTCGGCCGCGATCGGATCCAGCACCTCCAGGCGGGCATGTGCCTCCTCGGATCGACCCTCCCAGCGGTCCTCCAGCGCCGCTCGGACCTCTGGATCGGTGGGTGGGAAGCGCAGGGGGTCGACCACGGCGCGGAAGTACAGCCCGGAACCGCCCACCAACACGGGGGTCGCCCCGCGGGCGGCCACCTCATCGATCGCGACGCGAGCTCGATCGCGGAAGGCGGCGACCGACAGCTCCTCCGCCGGGTCGAGGATGTCGATCAGGTGGTGCGGCACCTCGGCGCGCTCAGCCGGGCTCGGCTTGGCAGTACCGACATCCATCCCCCGGTAGACGGTGAAGGCGTCGATGGCGACGAGTTCCGTCGGGCGACCCCGACGGATCCGTTCCCGCGCGATGTCGATCGCCACGCTCGACTTGCCGGATGCGGTGGGTCCAACGACCGCGAGCACCTCCACCTCGACCCTTCCGACGGCGCTCTGGACCCTCAGGCAGTCGCCGAGACGACGGGGAGTCCGACCGTGCCGGGCGGTGTCGTCGGGGAGACCAGCGCGTCCACGCGCCAATCCTCGCCCCGGGCCAGCGCAGCGGCTGTCGCCCGGCCGGCGGCGGTCCGGCGGATCCGTTCGGCGGGGCCCGCGATGTTGTAGTTCGCTGAGGCCTCGAGGACCGTGGTGGTCACGAGGTCACCGGGGGCGAACGGCGGCTCGGTGCCAGGGGCGAGGTCGGGTGCCGGCAGGTGGACCAGGTGGTTCCCCCGGGTCCGTCCCGACCACCGCGCACGGTCGGTCTTCGACGGCGACTCGATCAGCAGCTCCTGGGTGGTGCCCACGAGGCGCTCGTGTCGCTCACGGGAGTGCTCGCGGACCATCGTCTCCAACCGGCCGTAACGTTCGGCGACGACCTCCGGCGGGACGAACCGGTCGACGAGCTCCGCGGCCGGCGTGCCTGGCCGTGGCGAGTACTGGAACGTGAAGGCTTGATCGAACCGCACGGCATCGACGACCTGCAACGTCTCCTGGAAGTCCTCCTCCGTCTCACCGGGGAACCCCACGATGAGGTCGGTGGTGAGCGAGGAGTCGGGCAGGAGCTCGCGCGTGCGCTCGACGAGGGCGAGGTAGCGACGCTGACGGTACGACCGGCGCATCATGCGCAGGACACGGTCCGAGCCGGACTGCAGCGGGAGGTGCAGGTGCGGCATGACGTTGCTCGTCTCCGCCATGGCCACGAGGACCTCCTCGGTGAAATCCCGAGGGTGGGGCGAGGTGAACCGGATCCGCTCCAGGCCGGCGACTTCCCCGAGCTCACGTAACAGCTGCGGGAACTGGCTGGCACCCGCGAGGTCACGGCCGTAGGAGTTCACGTTCTGCCCGAGCAGGGTCACCTCGACGACCCCGTCGGCGACGAGTTGCTCCACCTCATGGACGACCTCTCCGGGCCGGCGTGAGCGCTCGCCGCCCCGCAGGCTCGGCACGATGCAGAACGTGCAGCTGTTGTCGCAGCCGACCGAGATCGAGACCCATGCGTGGTGGCGGATCTCCCGCTTGGCCGGCAACGCCGACGGGAAGGTCTCCAACTGCTCGATCAGCTCCACGACGGGAACAGCGGCCGAGTCCGCCTCGGCCAGGAGCTGCGGCAGGTCCGGGAGGTTGTGGGTCCCGTAGACCACGTCCACCCACGGTGCCTTCTCGGCGACGGTCGCACCGTCCTTCTGGGCCAGACACCCGCCGACGACGATGGTGAGGTCCTCGCCATCCGCACGTCGCTCGTCCTTCAGCGACTTGAGGTGGCCGAGGGTCCCGTAGAGCCTGTTGTCGGCGTTCTCGCGCACCGCGCAGGTGTTCAACAGCACGAGGTCCGCGGCGTCGGCGGAGGGCGCCCGGCGGTAGCCGAGCGTCTCGAGGAGCCCGGCGGCCCGGCCGGAGTCATGCTCGTTCATCTGGCACCCGAACGTGCGCACATAGTACTTGCGTGCCATCTCGATGTTTTCCGTTGGATCGGCCGCGACGATGCAACGGGAGGGTAACCGCTGGCGCTCACGTGCCTTCCCGAGCGTCCTGAGGATCAGCCCGGTGCGCGACGTGGCCACGGTCGCCACGCATGGCTCCCAGGTGGTCCGAGCCGCTGCATCTCCCGCCGTTTCATGGCTCCATGGTGGGAGCTTCGCCAGCCATCTCCCCACAGCTCCACGGCCCTCCGAGGACGGAGGCCACCGCGGAGTTCTTCGCGGAAGTTCCCGTCGGCAACGGCCTTCACGTCTCTGCGAAGCTGATGGACGAGTTCAGCCGGACCTTCATCGCACGCATCACAGCCACATGACGGGTACGAGCGTGCCTCCCACCGGCCGAACTGCACGTAGACGCCCGGGAACAAGGTCAGCGCGATGGCGATCGGGGCCGCCGCGGGCGACACGGGAGCAAGCTTGACCGATCGCTCGGCCTCGACCATCCGCGCCAACTCCGGGTCGAGGGCGACCCCCTCGTGGACCACGACGTCGAAGTCGCCAACGAGGTCCTGCACCAGTCGACTCGCCGCGGAGTGAAGGACGCGGTAACGCTCCGGTTCCGATACACGTCCGTAGGCCTCGGGAGGAGGTTCATCGTTCGCGCTCATGAACCTCGCTGCTCCTGATCTCGTCCTGGCGAATCCGGGTGCAGGGATCCCCCGATGTCACGGCCGGGAGCGCGCTGCTCGGACGCCCATCGATGCTACAGAACTCCAGCGACACCTCGACGAGATCCTCTCGCGCGCCGCAGACGGCGAGGTCATCGTCGTTCGAAGCAACGACGGCCGCGAGGTGGCGATCGGCCCGCAGTCTGTTGCTGGTCGCACCCGCCGCCCCTCGACTTCGCATCGACGTCATCACAGCGACCGGAGCAGCGGGGAAGGCTCGGCGGTCCAACTCGACGTCAGTGGCGCGGGCCGCGTCTGACCACTTCACAACATCCCACGCACGAAGGTCCTGATGAAGTAGGTGCGCACCAGCGCGAGCGCGTCGTGGCGGCGAGAGGTCACGAGCCCGGGGTTGTGGCCCGGGAAGGATAGCCGCAGGTCCGACACCGTCGCGGCCGCGATCACACGCCGGGACGACGGGCTCTCGAGCGCCTCAGCGTGAGCGTGATGCTGGCGGCGAGCCCACCCCAGATCGCCACGATGCCGATGACCATGGTCACGACGGCGGATGTGCTCATACCGAGCCTCTTCCCTGGTAGGGACTGGCACGACGGTCCTCATCCGGAGGCGAGAGATCGACGCCGCTGGGCCATCGCGCGGCGGACAACGCCACGCCGACGACCAGCGCGAGCGCCGCGAGTCCCCAGCCGGCGACGACGAGGAACAGGGTGGGATACCCGCCGTAGGGCGTGGATCGTTCGGTTAGGAGGTTGTCGACGGTCATCCACCCGAGGACCACGGGGGTGATCACCCCCAAGGATGCGAACCACCACCAACCCAGTCTGATGTCCGAGAGCCGGTCGGAGTGGACCCGCAGCGTGCCGAGCTCGCGCAGCAGCCAGGCGACCACGAGCACCTCGACCAGTCCCACAGCTGCGACCCCGAAGGCGTTGATGAACCGGTCGACCACGTCGAGGGTGTTGATCCCACCGCCGGTCGCATAGACCACCGAGACGAGTGCGGTCCCGCCCCCGGCCAAGAGCGCGGCGTTACGCCGTGGCATCGAGAACTTCTCCTGGAGGGCGGCCACGTAGGTCTGCGTGATCGAGATGAGCGAGGAGACGCCGGCCAGCACGAGGGATCCGAAGAACAGCACGCCGAACAACCCGGAGGGTCCGGGCAGCTGGGAGATGATCTCCGGGAACACGACGAACGCCAGCCCGATGCCGTCGCGGGCGACCTCATCGATCCCGACCGCGTTGGTGGTGGCGAGGAACCCGATCGCCGCGAACACGCCGATGCCCGCCAACAGCTCGAACGAGGCGTTGGAGAACCCGGCGATGAATGCGTTCCCGGAGAGATCGCTCTCACGCGGCAGGTAGCTGGCGTAGGTGATCATGATGGCGAAGCCGATGGACAGGGAGAAGAAGATCTGCCCGTAGGCGGCCACCCACACCGAGGCTTCCCCGATCCGCGACCAGTCCGGCTCGAACAGCGCCTGCAGGCCGCTCGCAGCGCCTTCCAGGGTCACGGCCCGCACCACGATGACCAGGAACATCACGACCAGCAACGGGATCAGGACCCGATTGGCGCGCTCGATCCCGCGGCGGACGCCGCCGACCAGCACCACCAGCGTCACGATCCAGATCGCCAGGAGCGGCCAGAGGACGCCCGCCCGGAACCCGCCGACCGTGCCGGCCTCGGCTACGGCGAGGTAGTCCTCGAAGAAGAAGGCCTCCGGGTCGTCGCCCCAGACGGTGCCCACCGAGAACCACGTGTAGGCCGCCGCCCACGCGATCACGACCGCGTAGTAGCTCGCGATGAGGAAACAGACGGCGATCTGCCACCACCCGATCCACTCGGCGCGGCGATGCAGTCGCCGGAAGCTGAGCGGTGCACTGCCCCGGTATCGATGGCCGATGGCGTACTCGAGGACCAGTAGGGGGATGCCGGCGGTCAGCAGCGCGAAGAGATACGGGACGAAGAACGCCCCGCCGCCGTTCTCCCAGGCGACGTAGGGGAACCGCCAGATGTTGCCGAGCCCCACCGCCGAGCCGACCGCGGCGAGGAGGAACCCCAGCCGCGTGCCCCACTGTTCCCTGACGGCCTCCATCTCGACTCCTGGATGCGGTGGGGCTGCTGACGTTCGACGGTCAGCGGGGACCGGCGGTGGTGAAACGACCGCGTGCCGCGTGGTGCTCGGGCACCGCGTCGTCCAGGTGGGTCCCCCGGCCGGTCGCAAGTGCCGCGAGGCCGAACAGGCCCACGATGACGGCGGACGGGCCCCCACCGGGGATCGTCACGAACAGACCCACCAAGGCCGTGAGGACGACGTAGCCGAGCAGCGCCCGCAACCGGGAGCGGCCGACGAACAGCCCTGCGGCGACCACCAGCAGCGGCACGCCGAGGATGATCCAGGTCTGGCTGAGGCTCAGACTCACGCTCGCTCCACGTTCTGGGCGGGTGCGTCGTAGGCTAGCGCCGCGAACACCGGATCAACGCCCTGCGGCGCGCTGTGGGTCACGGGAGTCGAAGACCGCCTGGCGGGAGACCTTCCGGGCCAGGCCTTCCGGATAGCCGCGGCGCGTCACGTGGCCGACGATCCTGCGGTAGGCAGTCTCGGTGTCGACCGCGGTCAGGCGCTCGGCCCGCTCGGCAGCGACCGCGAACGCGGCTGCCTCCGGGTCCTCACGTTCGGCGTCGGCGAGCGCCCCATCGAGCGTCTCGTCGTCGAACCCACGCTGGCGCAGGTCACGCCGGATCCGCGCCGGCGCGTGGCCCGCGGCTCGCTTCTCCGCGACCAGCGCCGCAGCCATGGCGTCGTCATCGACGAGCCGCTCACGGCGAGCACGTTCCAGGGCGAGGGAGATGACCCGCTCGCTGGTGTCACGGTCCGCGAGCTTCTCGCGTATGCGTCCCTCGGCCTGCGGAGCCGAGGACGTCGACCGTCGGATGAACGCGACCGCACGGGCGACGTCCTCCTCCAGTCCGTCTTCCGCCGAAGGGACGGCCTGCCGCTCGGCCTCGGCCGCGGCGTGGTCCGTCTGTGACTGCTCGGCCAACCTCGCGGCCTCGCGGGCACCCATCGTCGCTGACCCTGGTGTCCCTGCCGGGGTACCGGCGACCGGCTCCACCGGCTCGGTCGCCTGCTCTGCCGGTGGTGGCGTGATGCGCAGTGGTTCGCGCTGGACCCCGCGCTCGGCCAGCCACCGCTCGGCATCGCGGAACGGTGCCGGATCCTCTGGCACCTCAGCCCTCCTCGTCGGCATCGGCGGCCACAGCCGCACCATCCTCGGCAGCGAGCGGGTTCAGGCCGAGCTTCTCCTTGACCTTCTTCTCGATCTCGGCCGCGATGTCGAGGTTCTCCTTCAGGAACAGCCGCGCCTTCTCCTTGCCCTGGCCGAGCTGTTCGCCGTCGTAGGTGTACCAAGCACCGGCCTTGCGGACGATGCCTTCTTCGACCCCGACGTCGATGAGCGACCCTTCCTTGGAGATCCCCTCCCCGTAGATGATGTCGAACTCGGCCTGTCGGAACGGAGGGGCGACCTTGTTCTTGGCCACCTTGACCCGTACCCGGTTCCCGACCGCATCGGTACCGTCTTTGAGCGTCTCGATGCGTCGGACGTCCAGGCGGACCGAGGCGTAGAACTTCAGGGCGCGCCCCCCCGGGGTGGTCTCCGGTGACCCGAACATCACCCCGATCTTCTCCCGCAGCTGGTTGATGAAGACCGCCGTCGTGTTGGACTTCTTGAGCGACCCGGAGAGCTTGCGCAGCGCCTGCGACATCAGCCTGGCCTGGAGGCCGACGTGGCTGTCGCCCATCTCCCCCTCGATCTCCGCCCGGGGGACCAGGGCCGCGACGGAGTCGATGACGATGATGTCGACCGCAGCCGACCGGACCAGCATGTCGGCGATCTCCAGCGCCTGCTCCCCGGTATCCGGCTGCGAGACCAGCAACTCGTTCGTGTCGACGCCGAGCGCCTTCGCGTAGATCGGATCCAGGGCGTGCTCGGCATCGATGAACGCCGCGATCCCGCCCGCACGCTGCGCCTCGGCGATCGCGTGCAGGGCCACCGTGGTCTTGCCGGAGCTCTCCGGCCCGTAGATCTCCACCACGCGGCCACGTGGTAGACCGCCGACCCCGAGCGCGATGTCCAGGGAGAGCGCGCCGCTGGGGATCGCCGGCACCAACACGGCCTGGGAATCGCCGAGCTTCATCAGCGAGCCCTTGCCGAACTGCTTCTCGATGTTGGCCAGGGCCAGGTCGAGGGCCTTGTCCTTGTCCACGGGATCTCCAGACATCTCGGGGCGTGCGAGCGGGGTGCGAGGGCGGGGACCGACGATGCCGCCGTGCTGTGCACCGTACGTTCTCGGGGTGACAGCACCCAGGAAGGGCACCCTCGGCCTGTGGATGACCGATGGGCGCGACGATAGCCGAACGGATGTTCGGCGTCGAGGAGGTGGCGCCATCCGGCCGGACGTGAACCTGACGCCCAGCGGATAGCGTGCCCGCCCCGTCGACCCGGCCACGCCACAGGGAGCCACGATGACCGATCCAGAGGCCGACCCCGCCGCTGCGGTGGAGGACGAGACGTCCGACGCCTCAGCACCGAGTGGCACCCGCTTCGTGTTCGTGGACACCGAGACGACGGGACTCGACTTCCAGCGGCACCAGCTCACCGAGGTCTCCTGGATCGTCCGGTTCGAGGATGGTCGGCAGGAGGAGCGGCGCTACTTCCCCGACCACACCCTCGACGGAGCGGACGAGAAGGCGCTGGAGCTGACCCACTACCACGCGCGGATCGCGCCGCAGGAGCGCTCCCCCGCGTCCGAGTGGCTCGTCCGCTTCCTCGATGACGCCGACGGTGCCATCCTGGTCGGCGCCGTCCCGGACTTCGACGCGCGCCACCTCGAACAGGCCGCGGCCAGGATCGAGCGCCGGCCGACCTGGGACCACCATCTCCTCGACGTGGAGACCTTGGCACTCCCGTTGATCTCGCCGGGCCCCGAAGCGCCACGCAGCCTCGCCAAGACCTGCCGTGCGCTCGGCATCCCGCATGACAAGGACCAGGCGCACGGCGCCCTCTACGACGCACAGCAGGCGATGCGCGTGTTCGACCGGGTGCACGAACTGATCGGGGAGCTGCGCGCCAAGGGCGCTCCTCTACCCCCGCCGGTCCCCCGCAACGGCGGCAGCAGCCAACGCACGGCCAGCGGGACGGGTCAAGCCGGCGGGGGAGAACCTCAGCCGGACGACGGCCAGGCGAGTGCCACCTCGACCTCGTAGACACCCGGGACGGCCGTCGACCGCCACAGGTCCAGCGTTGCCGGGCGCCACGAGATCGCCGGGAGTCCGAGCGCAGCGACGTCGGCGGGACCGACCGGTGCGCGGCGGCGAGCACGGGCCAAGGTCAGGTGCGGCCTGAACCTGCGCTCGGGGAGCTGGAGACCGACGTCGCGCAACCGCTCGTGTAGGTCGGCGACCAGCGGGTCCATGGCCCCGGCCGGCTCCTGCTCGAGCCGGGCGAGCAGCACCCGGTCTCCGAACCGTCCTGCACCCGCCACGCGCAGCCGTGGTGCCGGACGTGGGGCCGCTGCGGCCACGGCGTCGGTGATGGCATCCACCACCGGTCCGATCGCCTCCTCATCCGGTTCCCCGAGGAAGGCCAACGTCAGGTGCCAGCCGGCAGGGTCGGCCGGCCGCAGTCGCGCGCCCGGGGCACGCAGGTGTGCAGTCACTTCCGCCAGCGGCTCGCGTACCTCGGCCGGGACCCCGATCGCGACGAAGCGACGGGTCACGCGTCGACCAATCGCCGACGCAGCAGGTCGAGCGCGGCGCTGCCCATGCGTGCGATGACCTGTCCGCGGTCGCCAGGGAGCCGCCGACCCTCGACCTCCACCTCACCGTCGCGGTCGGCCAGTGCCCAGAAGGCGGTCCCGACGGGCAGTTCGTCGACCGTACTCGGGCCCGCCACCCCGGTGACCGCCAGCGCGTAATCGGTGTCCAGACGCAGGCGCACGGCGCGGGCCAGTGCCCCGGTCGTCTCCGCGGAGACCGGCCCGTGCTCGGCGATCACCTCCGCCGGCACGTCCAGGAGCGCCGACTTGGCCCCGGTCGCGTAGACGACGACCCCACCGGCGAAGGCGGCCGCAGCTCCGGCAACCCGGCCGAGCCGGGCCGCGATGTCGCCGGCGGTCGCCGACTCCGCGGTCGCCAGGGTCTGTCCCCGTTCGGCCAGCAGACGCAGGACGACGGTCTCGAGATCCTCGGCGTCGAGACCGACCACCGCACCCCCGAGCGCGGTGACGAGTTCGTCGACCACGGACTGTGAGCCCTGGAACGTCGTCGGGTGGTCGATCCCGCTGACCGTCAACCGCACCTGGATCTCCTGCGCCTTGGCCAGGAACGACAACGTGATGCCCTCCCGCGCGGCGACCAGGGGCTCGATGACCTCGGCCACATCGGACTCCCCACGCCCTGCGACATGCAGCACCCGGGTCAGCGTGACCCCGCCACCGGTCAGCTCGCCCAGGAGCGGGGTGACGTGGGTCGCGAACAGCTCGTGCAGCTCCCAGGGCACGCCGGGGAGGGCGACCACGCGGGTCCGCCCCCCGGTGCCGCTCAGCTCCAGATCGAAGGCTGGTGCGGTCCCCACCGGCGGGATGATCCGTGCCCCGGCGGGGATCCTCGCCTGGCGGAGGTTCTGCTCGGGCATGCGACGGTCGAGGGCGCGGAAGCGCCCGGCGATCTCCTCCGCGAGTTCCTCGCGGTACTCGAGCTCCACTCCCGCCGCGGCTGCCAGCGCTTCGCGGGTCAGGTCGTCATGGGTGGGACCGAGCCCTCCTCCGACGATGATGAGATCCGTCCGTTCCGCGAGCCAGTGGACCGCCGAGACGAGCCGATCGAGGTCGTCACCGACCGCCAGGTGGTGGACCACCTCGATGCCGTGCTCGGTCAGGCGCTGGCTGATCCAGGTGGCGTTGGTGTCGGTCAGGTCGCCGAGCAGGAGCTCGCTGCCGACCGAGAGGATCCCGGCCCGGGGACGCGGACGTGATCCGCTCACGGGTTCTGGGCCCCGGCGGAGCGGGCCAGCTTGCCCGCCTTGAAGGCGTAGTCGACCCCTGACCAGATCGTCAGCACGATCGCCACGTCGAGCATGCGGCGCGGCGCCTGTCCTTCGAGTACCGGTAGGAGGTAGCCGCCGATCGCGATCAGTTGGGTGACGGTCTTGATCTTGCCCCACTTGCTGGCGGGCATGACCAGGCCGAGACCCTTGACGAGCCGGGTGCGCAACACGGTGACGGCCACCTCGCGAGCCACGATGACCAGCACCGCCCACCAGGGCACCTCGCTGACGAACGCGAGGGAGGCCAGAGCACCGGAGACCAGGAGCTTGTCGGCGAGCGGGTCGGCGAGCTTGCCGAAGTCCGTGACCGTGCCATAGCGGCGTGCCACCCAACCGTCCGCGGTGTCGGTCAGGGAGGCGAACACGAAGATGCCGAAGGCCCACCATCGCGGCCCATCGCCATCCGAGCTGACCAGGAGCAGCCAGAGGATCACCGGCACCAGCAACGCGCGGAGGAACGTGAACGCGTTCGGGAGGTTGAGCGCGTCGCGGGTGATGATCCGGCCCCCGGCGGGTGTCGCATCTGGCGAGGCCGCAGGCTCGTTGTCGGCGGGCCCGTCGTGAGGCTCGGGTCGCTCACCCATGGCGGCCTCCTGCGGTGGCTGCATCGACCTCGGCGGTGAGGTCGACGCCGACGGAGTCCAGCACACGGGCGGTCACGATGCGACCCGCCGGGATCGCCGCGGGGCTGCCGTCGGCCGCGAGCAGCTCGATCTCACCGTCGGTATCGGGGGCTTCCCGGTAGGAACGGCCGAGGGTGCGCACGCCGGTCATGGGGTCGTCGACCACCTCGTCGACCAGGACGTCGAGGTGGCGGCCCACGTACCGGGCAGCGGCCTGATCGGCCAGTCGTTCCTGCACGTCGCTGATCCGTCTCAGCCGCTCGGCGGCCACCTCCTCCGGGACCTGGTCGGGCATGGTCGCCGACGGCGTCCCATCCTCGCGGCTGAACGGGAACAGACCGACCCAGTCGAGTGCATGGGTCGTCAGGAACGCTTCCAACCGATCGACGTCCTCCTCGGTCTCCCCCGGGAACCCGAGGATGAAGTTCGACCGGAACACCGCATGCGGGTCGAGTCGCCGTGCCCGTTCGATGAGGGCACCGAAGCGCTCGTGGTCGCCGGAGCGTGCCATGCGGGCGATCACCGGGGCCGAGACGTGCTGGAGGGAGAGGTCGTAGTAGCTGGCCACCTCGGGGATCGTGGCGATCGCCGTCAGCAGCTCCTCGGTCAGCTCCGCCGGTTGCAGGTACATCAGGCGCAGCCGCTCGATCCCGTCGACCGCTGCGAGTGCCTCGAGCAACGCCGGTTGCAACGCACGGCCGCCGTCGAGGTCCTTGCCCCACGAGGTCGTGTTCTCGCTGACCAGCACGAGTTCGTGGACCCCGTTGTCGGCCAGCCACCGAGCCTCGGCGACGAGCTCCTCGAGCGGACGGGAGCGGAAGCGGCCCCGGAACGAGGGGATGGCACAGAAGGTGCAGATGCGGTCGCAGCCGGAGGCGATCTTGAGGTAGGCCCAGGGCCTCGACGGCCCGGCCGCGCCGAGGTGGCGGACGGGGAACCGGGGACCGCTGAGGGGCATCCGGTCGAGATCGTCCTGGGACACGCCGGTGGCGACGGAGTCCGCGGGCGTCTCGGACACCGGCTCCGCGGCCGATGGCGCGATCAGGAGCGGCAGGTCGCGGCGCCCGGAGGCAGACGACTCCCGGCTCCCCGGATGTGGCGCGCCGACGCCGATGACGCGCTGGTCCTCGCGACCACCGAGGAGATCCTCGACGATCCCCGGCAACCGCGGATAGCCGTCGAAGCCGACGATGGCGTCGGCTTCGGGGATCGCGTCGGCGAGTTCCTCCGGGTACCGCTGCGCCATGCATCCGACGACGAGGACCGCGCGGGTCCGGCCATCGTCCTTGAGCTGACAGGCCGCCAGCACCGTGTCGATCGACTCCTGCTTGGCCGGGGCGATGAAGGTGCACGTGTTGACGAGCACGACCTCGGCGTCCTGAGGGTCATCGACGATCGTGGCGCCCTCGCGGTGGAAGACACCCGCCAACTGCTCGGTGTCGACCTCGTTGCGCCCACAACCGAGGGTGATGATCGCGACCCGGCGCGTGTCGGACGGCGCTGCGGTCAGGGGCCCGACAGCGTCGGTCGTTCCGGTGGGAGCGGGCACGGGCGTTCTCCGGTCGAGGCTGGTCGGCTACTCAGACGTCCTCGCGGCCGTCCGGGGTGTAGCGCACCGTGACGGGCTGTCCCGGGTCTCCCTGCGGGCCGAGGTCCTCGCCGTTCAGCGTCGCACGCACGCCGCCGGGGTTCCCGAACCGGATCTCGACCTCGTTCTCCGCCTCGAACGGGAGCGTCTCCCCCGCCTCGACCGTCTGCTCGAAGACCGGAGCGTCATCGACCAGGACCCGGACCCACGAGGCCTGCTCGAAGGCGAGCAGCAGATCGACGCCCTCGAACTCCGGTTCCTCCTCGCCGTCCGATCCGTCATCGTCATCATCGGTGGCTTCGTCGTCACCGTCACCGGTGTCCTCGGGGTCGGTCCCGCCTCCGTCGCCGGTTCCCTCGTCCCCGGTCGGGTCACCGTCCGGATCGTCGTCATCCTCGGCGCTGACCGGCGGCGGGCCCGGTGGATCGTCGGGGGACGCCTGGTCGGGCGAGCGTCCGTCGGTGCTGCCGAGGACCGCGATCCCCGCGACGACGACGACGGCGACCAGTAGCCAGGCGATCCAGGCCGGCGGGGCCCCGCGCCGCTCCTTCGGGGTACTGACACCACCGACCAGCGAGGCCGCGTGGACGTCGTCGTGACCGACCTCACGCCGGTAGATGTCCAGGAGTGGCTCCGGATCGAGACCGAGCTCCACGGCGTAGTTGCGCAGGAACCCCTTGGCGTAGACGTCGCCTCCGAAGGCCTCGAA
The DNA here is from genome assembly GCA_040904745.1 of Nitriliruptoraceae bacterium. Lineage (GTDB taxonomy): Bacteria > Actinomycetota > Nitriliruptoria > Nitriliruptorales > Nitriliruptoraceae > T1Sed10-7. The sequence goes on along the minus strand of JBBDSW010000129.1, from coordinate 73,746 downwards.
GTCCTCTTGTTCGAGGGCCTCGAGTTGGAAGACGCGAGCACGCAACGAGAGAGCCATGTCCTCGATGGACCGGCTCTGTGCTTCTCGCGCCTCACGGAGCGTGGCGCCGATGCCCGTGGTGGCGGCGTCGTCGGGCATGGTCCTCCAAGATCCGGATCTTCCGCCCCGGTCGGCCACGCGCCGCCAGGGCGCGACGACCCGGTGACGCAGCGTAGGACCGCCACGACCGTCGCGCACATCCCCTGCTCAGCCCGCGGCCACCAGCCACTGCAGACCCGGTTGACGCGGTGGTTCCGCCCACGCGGCCGGCCTGGCTAGGATGCGCCGCCATGAGTCGACCAACCCGCATCTGGATGCTGGCGTGCACCGCGTTCCTCGCGTCGGTGCTCCTCGCCGTGCCTGCCATGGCCCTCACCGACGACGCGGCACCAGCACTGGCCGTCGAGGAGTCGGACGTCGAGGGATCGGACGCAGGGGCGGAGGAGGACGGGCGCATCCAGCTCGCCGAGACCCCGCGAGACCGCCTCGCCCTGGTGCTGCTCGCGGCGCTCCTGGTGGGGGGCGGCTTGGCCGCGGCCAACGGTCGGCGCCAGTTGAAGGGTGAGCGACCCCAGGCATCCGGCGAGTTCCGCTGGCGGTGACCGTCCCCCGGGGTCCTCAGAGGATCCCGTTGGTGTGGGCCTCGTCGAGTTCCTCAGGTGACCACAGCACCTCGCGCGCCTTCGACCCTTCGTTCGGGCCGACGACCCCCAGCTCCTCGAGCTCGTCCATCAGCCTGCCGGCCCGCGCGAACCCGATGCGGAGCTTGCGCTGGAGCATGGAGGTCGAGCCGAGCCCGCTGACCACGACCTGCTCCGCCGCACGGCGCAACAGCGCCTCGTCCGAGGTGTCGTCCCCGGACCGGGTGGCGTCGGCCTGCTCGGCGGCGGCCCCCTCCTTGACGACCTGCTCGTCGTACTGCGCCTGCCGTTGCGACTTGCAGAAGTCGACCGCGGTCGTGATCTCACGCTCGGTGACCCAGCAACCCTGGAGACGGGTCGGCTTCCCCTGGCTCGCCGGGAGGAAGAGCATGTCGCCCTTGCCGACCAGCTTCTCCGCGCCGTTCATGTCGATGATGGTGCGCGAGTCGGTCTGCGAGGCGACCTGCAGGGCGAGCCGGGACGGGATGTTCGCCTTGATGAGGCCGGTGATGACGTCCACCGATGGCCGTTGGGTCGCGATGATCATGTGGATCCCCACGGCGCGCGCCATCTGCGCGATCCGGCAGATCGCATCCTCCACGTCACGTGGCGCCACGAGCATGAGATCGGCGAGCTCGTCGATCACCAGGAGGATGTAGGGCAGCGGCTGCGCTTCGAGCTCGGTCGGCAGCCCATCGTCGTCGACCGGGCCGGGACGGGTGGCGACCTCGCCAGCGGCCACGGCTTCGTTGTAACCGTCGATGTTGCGGTACCCGAGGTGCGCCAGCAGCTCGTAGCGCTGCTCCATCTCCTTGACGCACCACTGGACCGCGTCAGCGGCGCGGCGCGGGTCGGTCACCACTGGGGACAGCAGGTGCGGGGCGCCGTCGTAGGCGTTCAGCTCGACCCGCTTGGGGTCGATCAGGATCATGCGGACCTGATCGGGCCGTGCGCGCATGATCACGGACGAGATCATCCCGTTCAAGGTGACGGACTTGCCCGACCCCGTGGCACCGGAGACCAGGAGGTGCGGCATGGTCGCGAGGTTGATGAACGTCGGCGTCCCCGCGATGTCGACGCCGAGCGCCACGGTGAGCGGGTGGGGATCGGCCGTCACGTCCGGCGTCCGGAGGATGTCCCCGAGCGTGACGAGGTCGCGTTGCCGGTTGGGGACCTCGACGCCGATGGCGGACTTGCCCGGGATCGGGGCGACGATCCGCACATCGGGCGCGGCCAGCGCGTAGGCGATGTCGTCACCCATGTTGGCGACCTTCTTCACCTGCACACCGGGACCGAGCTCGATCTCGAAGCGGGTCACGGTCGGTCCGCGCGAGTGCCGCGCAACGGTCGCGTCGACCCCGAACTGATCGAACGTCTCCTGCAACGCCGCGGACTGCGCCTCGATCGTGCGCTTCGAGTCCCGCCCGAGCGCGCGCCCAGCAGCCAGCAGGTCGAGCGAGGGAAGCTCGTAGTGGGCGTAGTCGGCGACCGGCCGGACCTTGGCCGCCTTGCGTACGGCGCCGTCGGCGGGCTTCCGGGCCCGATCGACCGGCGGATCCGGGACCCCGGCATCCGACCCGCGATCGGGCTTGGGCGCTGGCTCCTCCTCGACCAGGCCCTCGGCAAGAGGCGCCTGCGTGCCTCGGCGGGCGAGCGTGGCCCGGACCCGCGTCGGCGTCTCCTCGACGGCCGGCGTGGGAGTGGCGCTGGCTGCTTTGTCCTGCTGCTCGGCACGATGCTCGGTGGCCTTCGGCTCCGCGGGGGCAGGGTCCTCCCGCGTGGGAAGGAGCGAGCTGCGCAGCAACTCGAGGACCCGGCTGAACGGGGTCCGCGTGACCACCAGCACCCCGAGCAGGACCACGGCGACGAGGACCGTGGAAGCCCCCCAGACCGACAACGCCCAGGCGAGGGGTGTCGCCACGATCCAGCCGAGCAGACCGCCGGCGCGCCACAGCGCTCGCATGCCCTCGCTCGGATCGGGTGCCGCGGCGAGGAGATGCAGACCGCCGAGGACGCCGAGGAGGATGATCACGGCACCGACCGCGATCCGGCCCACCTCGGGTCCCGGTCGTCCGATGACCACGAGCAGCCCGAACCACGCAAGCAGGACCGGCACCAGGTAGCCGACCAGGCCGACGAGCCCGAGTGAGACCGCCTCCAGGAACTCCCCGACGGGTCCAGCGGCGTCCGCGTAGGTCCCGAGTCCCGTCAGCATGCCGAACAGGACCAGGGCGAGCCCGCCGACGTCCCGCTTGCGCTCGGTCAGGTGCTCACGGAAGGCGCCGCCGATGCCGGAGCCGCCGCCCGAACCGCCGCGGCGTGACGAGGCGCCGGCAGCCCGGCCGTTGCCGCTGCGCGCGCCAGACTTGGACCCGCCGCGCGAAGCGGCGGGCTTGGCCCGGGTCTTCTGCCCGGTCTTGGCGCCGCGGGTGTTCTTCCGCGTGCTGGTCGACGAAGCCACGTCACCCCTCGGTCCGGCTCGCGGGTCGCCTCAGGGTAACCGCACCGACACGGAAGGAACTACAGCCGCGACGTTCCGCCGTCCGACGGGCAGCACGACCTCCACGCGCGCTGTGACAGGCAGCGACCGGCGGCAGCGTGCGGTTCCCGAACGCAGGCGACCCTGTCCGTCCGATCGTTCGCGCCTCGAGGGCAAACAAGTTACGGTTACGCCACCGTAAGCTACGCGACCGGAACTAGCGGTCTCGCACACCGCCCAGCCGGTGGCAACCACGACGAGGAGCACACGGTGGAACCAACGATCATCCAAGGTGGCATGGGGGTCGGCGCATCGAGCTGGCAGCTCGCCCAGGCCGTCGCCAACGAAGGCCAGCTCGGCGTCGTCTCCGGCACTGCGGTGGCCGTGACGGTCGCGCGTCGACTGAACGAGGGCGATCCGGGTGGTCACGTCCGTCGCGCGCTGGCAGCGTTCCCGATCCCCGAGATCGCCGAACGTGTCCGCGACCGCTACCTGCGAACCGAACCGCGAAGCCGGGGGGCGCGCTTCCAGGGGGTCCCGCGACCGACGATCGACCCGCCCCGCAAGGAGCTCGAGCTGTTGGTCGTCGCCAACTTCGTCGAGATCGCGATGGCCAAGAACGGGACCGACGGGATGATCGGCGTCAACTTCCTCGAGAAGATCCAGATACCGACGCTGCCATCCCTCTACGGCGCCGTGCTCGCCGGCGCGGACGCCGTCCTGATGGGCGCGGGCATCCCGGCACACATCCCGGCGCTCCTCGACCGCCTCTCGCGCCACGAGGACGTCTCGATGCGGATCGACGTGGCCAACGGTGAGAGCGCCATCGCGCACTTCTCCCCCGAGGAGTTCCTCGAGGGGCATCCGGCTCCGGAGGTGACACGGCCGCGGTTCTTCGCGATCGTCTCCTCCCACACCCTGGCCACCTTCCTCGACCGCAACTCCGCCGGCAGCCCGGACGGCTACGTGGTCGAGATGCCGGTCGCCGGGGGACACAACGCCCCGCCACGCGGCAAGCCGGACCTCGACGAGACCGGCCAGCCCGTCTACGGGCCCCGTGACGCGGTCAAGCTGGACGCGATCAAGGCACTCGGCAAGCCCTTCTGGCTCGCCGGTGGCTACGGCACCCCGCAGCGGGTCGAAGAGGCGCTCGCCGCCGGTGCCAACGGCGTCCAGGTCGGGACCGCGTTCGCGTTCTGTGAGGAGTCCGGGATCACGCCCGAGCTCCGTCGCTCCGTCCTCGACAAGGTCGCCGACGGCTCCATCGAGGTGCGCACCGACCCGATCGCGAGCCCGACCGGCTTCCCCTTCAAGCTCGTCGAACTCGGGGACACCATCGCCGATCCGGAGGTCGCCGAGGCCCGGCCACGCAAGTGCGACGTCGGCTACCTGCGCGAGGCCTACCGCAAGGAGGACGGCGAGCTCGGCTACCGCTGCTCCGCCGAACCGATCAAGGACTTCGTGAACAAGGGCGGCACCGAGGAGGGTGCCGAAGGCCGTCGCTGTCTGTGCAACGGGCTCCTGACCACGATCGACCTCGGCCAGGTCCGACGCGAGGGCTACGCGGAGCCGCCGGTGTTGACCGCCGGCGATGACCTGGTCGACCTCAAGCGGCTCCTCAACGGCCGCAACCACTATCGCGCGACCGACGTCATCGCCCACCTGCTCGGGACCGACTCGGACGCGAACCGGCAGGTGGAACCGGACACGGATCGCGTTCTGGCCTGAGCACCGGCTGCTGCGCAGAACGCGGGCAGCCAGGCCTACATGTCCTGGACGACCGGCAGGATGAACGGGCGCCGACCCGTCTCCGAGCGCCAGAACCGACCCAGCGCCTGCACGACGTGACGTGATACCGCCGCGGTGTCCTCGAACTTCTCCTTGGACAGCCCGGCGAGTTCCCGGTCGACGGCCTGACGGGCCGATTCCAAGATCTCGTCCGCCTGCTCGTGGAAGACGACACCCTTCTGCGTGATGACGGTGTCGCCGGCGACGCGGCGATCGTGGGTGTCGATCGTGACGATCGCGATGCAGATCCCGTCCTCGCCGATGCGCCTGCGGTCACGCAGCAGGGCCGGGCCGACGTCGTCGAGCAGCCCATCGATGTAGACGTGGCTGGTCGGATGGCCCTCGCCACGGGACACCTCGCCGTCGCGCAGCACGAGGGAGTCGCCGTCCTCGCAGATGAAGACCTTCTCCGGCAGGCAGCCGCTCTCCCGTGCGATCGCGGCGTGGGCCCGCAGGTGCCGGTGCTCACCGTGGACCGGGACCATGTGCTCGGGCTCCACGATGTTGTGGAAGAGCATCAGGTCCTCACGGCTCGCGTGGCCGGACACATGGACGTGGGCGATGCCGCCGTGGATGACGGTGCAGCCACGACGGGACAGGTTGTTGATCGAGCGGAAGACGGCCTGCTCGTTCCCCGGGATCAGGCTGGACGCGAGGATGACGAGGTCCCCCTCCCCCACCGCGAGTCGACGATGCTCGCCCGAGCCCATCAACGACAGCGCGCTGAACGGCTCGCCCTGCGAGCCGGTGGAGATGACGATCAGGTCGGAGCGCTCGTGGTCGTCGATGTCGTTCGGGTCGACCGCCAGGTCCGGATCGAAGTCGAGGTAGCCGAGTTCCTCGGCGATCGCCATGTTGCGCACCATCGAGCGTCCGACGAACACGGGCCGGCGGCCGACCGCCAGCGCGGCGTCCAGGACCTGCTGGATCCGGTGGACGTGGCTCGCGAAGGAAGCGACGACGACCAGTCCCTCGGCTTCCATGACGTACTGCCGGAGCGTCGCGCCGATGGTGCGCTCCGGGGAGACGTGGCCGGGGCTCTCGGCCCCGGTGGAGTCGGCGAGCAGCAGGTCGACGCCCTCGTCACCGAGCCGCGCGAAGTGGGCCAGGTCGGTGGGGCGGCCGTCCAGCGGCGACTGGTCAAGCTTGAAGTCACCGGTGTGGACGATCAGTCCCTCCGGCGTCCGGATGGCGAAGGCCACCCCGTCGGGGATCGAGTGGCTGACCTGGACGGCCTCGACGTCGAAGGGCCCGTGCTTGACCCGGTCGCCCGGCTCCACCTCGTGGAAGCGGGGACGCTGGATGTCCGGCCACTCCTCGAGGATGGCCTCGCAGAAGGCGATGGTGAGCCGGGTCCCGTAGACGTCGAGCTTCCGACCGAGGTCGCGGAGCAGGTACGGCAGTGCCCCGATGTGGTCGAGATGGCCATGGGTGAGGAACACCGCCTCCACGTCATCGCCACGCTCGGTGACCCACGACCAGTCCGCCAGGATCAGGTCGACACCGAGGTGCTCCGCATCCGGGAACAACACCCCGACGTCCAGGATCGCCAGCCGACCATCGATCTCGATGGTGGCCATGTTGCGGCCGATCTCTCCGAGACCTCCGAGGAAGGAGATCTCGACACCGTCGTGCTTGCTCATCGTTGCTCCTGGATCGGGCGGAGGGCCGTGAGGACGGCCTCGACCACGGGTGGTGAGGCGGCGACCAACGGCAGCCTCACGGGCCCGGCCGGCAGGCCGAGTGAGGTCAGTGCACCCTTCAAGGGTGCGGGTGAGGGTTCACGGAACAGGGCGCGGTGCACCGGGAGGCACGCCAGGTGCAGTTCGCGGGCGCGAGCCGGGTCGGTCGGGAAGGCCGCGATCATCGCGGCGATCTCACGCCCGACCAGGTGCGCGGAGACGGAGACGACGCCGACCGCCCCGACGGAGAGCAGTGGGAGGTTGACCTCGTCGGCGCCGGACCACATCGCATACCCACCGGGAGCGCCGGCCGTGGCCCGCAGCAGATCACCGGCCCGCCCGAGGTCGGCGGTCGCGTCCTTCACCCCCACGATGTTCTCGACCTCGGCGAGCGCCACGTGCGTCTCGAGTTCGATCAGCCGAGCGGTCCGGCTGGGGATGTCGTAGAGGACGACCGGCAGGTCGGTGGCGGATGCCGCCGCACGGAAGTGGGCGAGCAACCCGCGCTGGTCGGGACGGTTGTAGTACGGGGTGACCACGAGGACGGCGTCTGCGCCGGCCGCGGCTGCCTGTTCGGTCGAGTGGATCGTATGAGCCGTGTCGTTGCTGCCCGTGCCGATCATCACGGTGGCCCGATCTCCGACGGCGTCCTTGACGGCACGCAGCACCTGCCACTTCTCGTCGCCCTGCAGCGTCGGGGACTCCCCGGTCGTGCCATGCACGAGGACCGTGTCCGTTCCCGAGGCGACCAGGTGCTCGGCCAACACGGCTGCGCCGTCGAGGTCGAGGCGGAGGTCCTCGGTGAACGGTGTGACCATCGCGGTGACGACCCGCCCGATCGGTGACGGTGGGCTCGGATGAGCAGCCTGCGGTGTGGACATCGGGAAGCATCACCTCGGATGGCGGGTGGGAGTGTTGCGGCGCGCGGTGGACGGGTGCTCGCGGCGGCCGGTGGGCCGAGGCCACGGCGTCCCGCTCCCTGGCCGTATCCTAACCGCCCACCCCGCTCGGGCCGGTGCCTGCCCCCGGTACACCGATGGGGACCGCAACCGGCGAGGAGGCCGATGTGATCTGGCATGTGGTGCGGTTCGACTTCACGACGGTGGATGAGGACACCCGTCGGGAGGTCGAGGAAGCGCTCGCGGGGCTCGCCGCGCTCGACGAGGTGTCCTGGCTCCGCGTCGCGCGGGACATCGAGGAACCGACGGTGACGGGTCTGTTGACCGGGTTCGAGGATGTCGACGCCCTGGCGCGTTACCGCGTCCACCCCGACCACGTCCCGGTGGTCGAATGGATCCGTTCGCTCGGGATCGGGGCGGTCCGACTCGACGTCGCCACCGACGACGCGACGGACGTGCTGGCGTGAGCAGCGCCGTGCTGGTCGTGGCCCATGGCGGGGCGGGATCGACCTGGCAAGCCATGGTCGTCGTTGCCGCCGTGGTCCTGGCCGCCGTGGTCCTCGGAGCCGGCTTCGGCCTGCTCCTGATCGAGGAGCCGAGCGATCTGGTGACCCCGCTCGCCGGCACCGCCGTCGTCTCGAGCATCGGTCTGGCGGCCGACGCGCTGCTCTCCGACAACGTCGGTTGGGCGCTCCCGCTGGGAGTGGTGGCCCTCGCAACGCTCCTGCTCGGAGCCCTCACGACCCTCGATCTGCGCCTGCCCTCGCCCTTGCCGATGGGCGGGATCGCCCTGGCGGCGGTCAGCGCGTGGGCACTGTTCGGCCCGCTGACCGTCGCGCTCCATCCGCCGGCGGACATCCTGCCGGCCAGCGATGATGCACGGCTCAGCGTGACGAGCCCTGCGGACGACGAGGAGGTCGCGGCGGGGACCGTGCCGGTGACCATCGGCGTCACCGGAGGCTCGATCGGCCCGGGCGAGGTGCCCGCCGACGAGGTGGCCGACGACCCGGAGGAGGCCGGCCAGCTCAGCATGATGCTCGCGGAGGTGGTCGGGGACGACGAACGCGGGGACCGGCGCGTGGTGGACGTGGAGCCCGTCGGGTGCACGGTCCAGGATCCGTGCGACGAACTCACCGTGGACATCGACGTCGGACCCGGTACGTGGGAACTGACGGTCGAGCTGAGCCGCGGGGACGGCACGCCCCTGGCACCGCCGGTACGGCAGCGCTCGACCTTCGTCGCCACCGATGGAGCGTGACGCTCAGCTCTTCGGGCCACGCACCGCCGAGTAGACGTAGGCGCCCGCGATCGCGAAGACCACGGCCTGGCTGGCTGCCGCAGCTGGCAGCAACGGCAGTGACGGCAGCCGGCTGGCCACCGTCACCGGCACGGTCGGCAGGACCACGAGCAGCAGGACAAGGGCGCCGGCTGCCGGGACCAGACGTTCCCGCCGGCCCGCCCCGACCCCGAACGCCGCCACCGCTCCGGTCGCGAGGTAGCAGGCGACCGGCCACCAGACGCTGGTATCACCGCCGTCGGCGCTGACCGCCTCGTCGAGGATCCGGGCCAGGTCGAGCAGCAGCAATGGAGCCACGCCGACCCCGAGCCCGAGCAGCACCGAGCGCACGCGTTCGTTCACGGTGCCACCTCCCCTGTTCGCTGTGCACGCCGTCGTTCGGCCGCCTGCTCCGAAGCGAGCCGCTCGAGCTCGCTCGCACCGTGATCGACATGCACCATCGCATCGGCCACGGCCCGGTGTCCGGCCACCTCGGCGATCGCACGGTGCATGGCCTGCACGACGCGCCGGTACTGCGGGTGACCTTGGGGCGTGGAGCGCAACTCCAGGAGCTGCATGGCGGCACGCGCGTTCATCTGCATCGAGTAACGGACCCGGTAGGCGAAACAGACCGCGTACTGCGCCTGCACCGGGTGATCCGGCGCCAGGAGCGCCTCGAGGGTGGCCGAGTGCTCGAGCGCCTCGTGCCATCGCTCCTCCACCCCGGCCTCGGCGAGCTCGGGCGGTGTCTCGTACCCGTGCATGGTGGTCAGGTCCTGCCACTCGATCGTGAGCATCCGGTGCCGCTGCAGGTCGCGGAAGCCGCCGTAGTCGCCGAGGACGTCGAAGCGGTACCACACCCGCTCGAAGCCGCGGCCGGGCTTGTGCCGCCGGTTGGCACGTTCTCCGATGTAGGCGCGGAGGACCTCGGCCCGTCGTGCGGCCGGCCAGGACCGAACCTCGGACTCCAGCTGGCGCTCCGGGACCCGCACGTGCGGATACAACGCCGCGGTGACCAGGGCCACCTCGGCGTCGACCGGATCCCGCGGCGCCCAGTCGGTCAACGTCACGAGATCAGCCCACTGGACGGGCGAGTCGGGCACGAGCGCCGCAGCCAGGGCCCGCGTCTCGTCACGGCGAGCCCGGAGATGCTCCGACCAAGCCCCGCCACGGTCCGGGCGGTCGACCCGGGTCAGGAACGACGGGATGACCTGGCGGAGCTCGGCCAACAACCGGTCCGCCACCACCCGCGACTCCGCGAGTTCATCGGCCCGCAGGCGCAGGAGGAGCCCCTCGTAGGACTGCCCCGAGGCGTACATGCCGACGTTGGACGTCGTGGCCGCCGGCAGCAGACCACGCAGCAGATCCAGCGCCTTCGCCTTGGTCGCGTTGCGGTAGGCGAACGGCGAGGTGGCCTCGTCCTTGGGCCAACGTGCACGCACCCACTCGAGGACCTGGGGGACCAGCTCGGCGTAGATATCGAAGATCGCGTCGAGGTGCTGCTCGTAGGCGGCGGCGTGCGGCCCGGCCATGACGTCGGCATCACGGTGGTAGCGATAGCGCCCTGCCGGCTTCGCGTCGTAGGGGATGTAGCGCGTGGACTGCTCGAGGTAGGCGGCCAGCCGGCCCCATTCGATCCGCTTGGTGAGCAGGTTGGAGACGTCCTCGAGCGCGACGTGGGCGCCGCCGAGCTGGGCGACCGAGTCGTCGCCGTACTCGCTGAACACCCGGTCGTAGAGCTTGGCGGCACGAGCGGCGGGGTCCTCGGTGTCGAGGTCGTCGGCGAACTCGTCGAGGAAGAGGCGCTTGAGCGACCCGCCGTAGCGCGAGTAGCGGGCGAACAGCGCGCCCTTGACCACCTCCGGCAGGCCGATGAGCGCGAAGACCTCGCCGTCGGGGTTCGTGACGTAGCGTCCGAGCAGCGCGCGTTCCTGCGCGGACAACGCGTCGGATCCTGGCTCGGTCACGGGGCCCTCGAGGCGAAGCTGCGGACGGCGGCGATGCCGCAGGAGGCTAGCGGTGCCCGGGGACGGACCCGCTCACCGAGCGTCGTCCTCGGAGCGCAGGCGTTCGACGACGCGCGCGGCCAGGCGCGCATTCCCCACCTCGCCCGGGTGGAAGCCGTCCGAGCCGAAGACCTCCGGCGGGAGCCGGTCACGCTCGAGGTCCAGGGTCGCGACCCCGAGCATCCGGGCGACCGCTTCCTGCGCCCGTGCGATCGTGCGACAGCGTCGTCCGACGATCGGACGCAGCACCGGAGGCAGACCAGGTGCCGTGGAGAGATCCGGGCAGGTGATCAGGATCGTGCTCGCCCCCTCGGCCGCCCGATCCTGCAGCACGCGGAGCAGCCGGTAGGTCGTATCCGCCACCTCGCTTCGGGTCCGTATCACCCGTAGCGCATCGTTGACGCCCACGCCGACGATCACCACCTCGGCATCCCGGGCCGCCTCGATCTGATCGTCCAGCACCTCCGCGGTCGTCGCCCCATCGACAGCGACGCTGCGGACCGCGGTCGCCCGGCCGTCGGCTCCGTGCAGGCCACGGCCGATCCGGCGCGCGATGGCCTCCTCCGCATCGGCCAACCCGTGACCCGCCGCGGCCGAATCCCCCAGGACCACGAGCCAGCGCGGCGGGAAGCGCCCGGGCAGGTCCAGGTGGTGGACCAGCGGGACCACCTCGGCCCCCCTGGCACGCAGTCGGCGCACCCGGTGCGTGGCGTGGAGCGCGACCGTCGCGGAAGCCACCGCGGAGCCGGCCAGCACCAGCGGCGCGACGGCCGGGCCCAGGCGCTGTCGCGACGGATCCGCCGCGCGACGGACGACCTCGACGGCCCTGGATGCTTCCAGCGCGTGAGCGCCCGCGGGGCAGGTCGCAGGGGAACGAGCAGGTTGGGGCATACCGTGGAGGCTAGGAGCCCTCCGTGCCGGGTGGCACACCGGGGGAACGGCCGAGACCCCGCTCGCGGGAGCCCAAGGAGACGAGTCGTGCGGGGACATGGGGGGATGCCGCTACGCCCGATGGGAGACGCGAGCGAACTCCGGGCGCGCGGACTGGATCGGGCGGTCGCAGGGCGGGCCTGGCAGCTCGCGCGGCCCTACCGCAAGCGTCTGCTGGGGTTCGTACTCCTGATCATCGCGGCTTCCGCGGTCTCCGCCGCCCCGCCGCTGTTGATCCGGGAGATCATCGACACCGCGATCCCGCAGGAGGACCAGGGACTGCTGGTGTGGCTCTTCGTCGGCTTGCTCACGGTCGGGCTCGTGGTGGGCGGGGTGTCGATGCTCGAGCGCTGGTTGTCGTCCTCCATCGGCGAGGAGCTCATCCTCGACCTTCGGACGATGCTGTACCGCCACGTCCACACGATGCCGATCGCGTTCTTCACCCGCACCCAGACGGGGTCGCTGATCACGCGACTGAACAACGATGTCATCGGCGCCCAGCGAGCGCTGACCGGCACGCTGGGCGGCATCGTGGACAACCTGATCGGCGTCACCATCACCCTGGTCGTCATGTTCAGCCTCGAGTGGCGGGTCACGTTGATCGCCGTGGCGCTGCTCCCGTTGTTCATCGTTCCGGCACGGATCGTCGGGCGGCGGCTACAGGTGCTCTCGCGTGAGAGCATGGGCCTCAACGCCGAGATGAACACCGTGATGACCGAACGGTTCCATGTCGCCGGCGCGTTGCTCGTGAAGCTCTTCGGGCGGATCGACCGCGAGGTCGACACATTCCACGGCAAGGCCGAGCGGGTCGCCGCCATCGGCGTCAAGCAGGCCATCACCGGCCGGGCGCTGTTCGCCGCCCTGGGACTCGTCGGTGCGCTGGCCACCGCGCTCGTCTACCTCGTCGGTGGGCTCCTGGTCATCGACGACGCGTCGGCTGTGCAGGTCGGGACCGTGGTCGCGCTGGGGCTGTACGTCGGGCAGCTGTACGGACCGCTGGCCCAGCTCTCGAACGCCCGGGTCGACCTGATGACGGCGCTGGTCAGCTTCGAGCGGGTGTTCGAGGTCATGGACCTCCCGCGCCCGATCGAGGACGCACCGGACGCGCAGGAGCTGGTCGACCCCGTCGGCCGGGTCACCTTCGACCACGTGTGGTTCCGCTTCCCGGCGAGCGGAGGCGCGAACCTGGCCTCGTTGGAGGGGCCGACCGCCGAGCACGGTGACGACGCGTCCGCCTGGATCCTGTGCGACGTCGACCTCGACATCGCGCCGGGTTCCATGGTGGCGCTGGTGGGACGGTCAGGAGCGGGTAAGTCGACACTGTCGACCCTGGTTCCACGGCTGCACGACGTGACCGACGGGGCGGTACGGGTCGATGGCCACGACGTCCGCTCGCTCACGCTCGAATCACTGACCGACGCGATCGGCGTCGTCAGCCAGGACCCACACCTCTTCCACGACTCGATCGCTGCCAACCTGCGCTATGCGCAACCGAACGCCACCGACGACGACCTGATCCGGGCCGCCCGGGCGGCCCGCATCCACGACACGATCGCGGCGATGCCCGATGGGTACGACACGATCGTCGGCGAGCGTGGCTACCGGCTCTCCGGCGGCGAGAAGCAGCGCCTCTCCATCGCCCGGGTCCTCCTGAAGGACCCCGCGATCGTGGTGTTGGACGAGGCGACGGCGCATCTCGACACGGAATCTGAGCGGCTCGTCCAAGCGGCCCTCAAAGAGACGCTGAAGGGTCGGACGAGCCTGGTCATCGCCCACCGGCTCTCGACCGTGGTCGATGCCGACGTCATCGTGGTGCTCGATGACGGCCGCATCGTCGAGCGTGGGACCCACGCGGAGCTCCTGGCCAACCGGGGCCTGTACGCGGAACTCGCTCGCACCCAGCTCGTCGGCTCCGGCTGAGCATCCGGCACGCCGGGCGAGAAGCGGCGACCCTTGCGCAGGCGAGAAGCGGCGACCCCTCCGCCACTTCTCGCACCACTTGCTCACCGGT
>JBBDSW010000129.1:54765-59895 GCA_040904745.1 Nitriliruptoraceae bacterium | reverse complement strand
CGCAGGCGAGAAGCGGCGACCCCTCCGCCACTTCTCGCACCACTTGCTCACCGGTTGGTCGACATGGCGCGAACGTGTCGAGAAGCTGCGGTATCCCGCAGGTTCTCGACGAGGACGCGCTCAGCCGGCCTGTTCGTCGCCCTCGGTGTCGGCCGGCGGCGGCGTCGCGTCGCCCTCGGTGTCGACCGGCGGCGGCGTCGCGTCGCCCCCGGTGTCGGCCGGCGGCGGGGTGGCCGCGGCGGGTTCCGCCGCGGCAGCCTCTTGAGGCGGCTCCGTGGCCGTCGGGTCACCCGATCCATCGTCCGGCTCGGTCGCCATGGTCGGCTCCGCCGCGACGGGTGTCCCCGCGTCCGGCGCTGCCTCGTCCTCGTCCGGCAGGCGACGCTTGGTCTCCCCCGAGGCCCATTCCAGCGCCTTCTGATGCCGATCGTCCGGGGTGATGCCAGCCGCGACCATCAGGTCATAGACCGCCCGCGCTGCGTCCTTCTCCCCCGCCTTGGCGTGGCTCCACAGCAACTCGCGGTAGGTCGGCTCATCGATGCCGACGCCGGCCTCACGCAACGCGCGGATGAGCGACCCGGCACGATCACGCTGCTTGGCCTTGATCAGCACCCCGACGAGCTTGGAGGCGTCCGCGCTGGTCGGTGCGATGCCGTTCGCCAGGAGCTTCTCCAGGAGCGCCACGGCTTCGTCACTTCGCTTGGCGGCCACGAGAGCCTGCAACAGGGGCCCGTAGTGACGGCCGTGGGTCAGGGTCCCGGCAGCACGCAGTCGTTCGAGGAGCGCAGCTGCCTCGTCCAACCGACCTGCCTTGACCAGGCGCTCCACGATGTCACGAGCCACCCGACGATCGGCCGGCACCCCGCGGGCCGTCAGCTGCTCGAACAGCCGCCACGCCAGGTCGAGCTCCCCGGCCTTCAGATGGCGACTGAGGATGTCAGCGGCCTTCGCCGGAGGTACCGGGACCCCGAGGATCAACATCCAGTCGAGGACCCCGCTGGCCGCCAGCAGACGACCGGAAGCCAGCGAGACATCGATCAACCCTTCCAGGTTGTCGCCCGACGGGATCCGGCCAGCATCGGAGAGCGCCAGAGCATCCGCCCAGGAACCGTTCACATCGCCGGCTGCGATGCGGGCCTCGAGTACCGCGTTGCGGTGGAAGCTCGTCGGTTGCGTCCCCGCCTCGGCCATCGCTGCCAACGCGGCCTGTGCGGCCTCCGCATCCCCCGCCTTGGCGTGAGCCAGCAGCAGCTCGGTGTGTACGTCACCAGGCAGTTCCACCCCGCCCTCGCGCAACCGCTCGAGCAGCTCCAACGCGCGATCGGTGTGCCCGGCACGCGCGATCATGGCGACCAACTCGGTCGCCAGCGCCGGCGCAGGCCGCTGATCGACCTGCAGCATCAGGTCGATCACCGCCTTGGTGTCCTTGATCGCCCGCCGGTCCAGGCAGTCACGCAGGAGCCGCGTGTACTCGGCCGCCGTGGCCGCCTGCCCGTGCTTCGCCATCTGACGGAGGACCGCCCGCGCAGCCGGGAACCGCCCGGCACCGAGGTAGACGGTCAGCACACCGTGCGCGTGCTTGGGATCGGGGTCGACCCCTTCCTCGTGGAGCTGATCGAGGAGCTGCAGCGCTTCGGCCGTCCGACCGGCCCGGGCGGTGGCCATCGCCACCTCCCACCGCACAGCCGGTGGCGGCGTGACATCCTCGTCGGACATCCGCGCGAGTATCTGGTGCGCACCGGCCAGATCGCGGGCACCGAGGTGGGTCTGGAGGATCAGCTGGTAGTGGTCAGCCGTGAGCTGCACACCACGGCTCTCCATCGAGGCATGCACCTGCTGGACCATCCGCAGGTCGCCTTCGAAACGCCGCAGCGCTTCCAGGTACGTATCACGCTCGGTCACGGTGGTCCTCCCCTGGCCCATCGACGGGCCACGGAACGAGGACGTCCGTGGGACCCCGACGAGCGGCCGCGCTCACCCACGCACGACGGTGGCCGACCGACTCTCGGCCGGGTCACGGACCGTAGCCGCTGTACAGCGTCGACGCCGAGCGCACCATGGCGCGCGACCTCGGCGGCATCCGGGGCCGCGGACACACCAGCATCACGTGAGCAGGTGGTCCAAGCCCACGACCAGGCCATCCAGCCCCGCGACCTCCCGGCAGGCCAACAGGACGCCGGGCATGAAGGAGGTCCGGTCGAGCGAGTCGTGTCGCACCGTCAAGGTCTGGCCCTGGCCCCCGAAGATGACCTCCTGGTGCGCGACGAGACCAGGGAGACGCACACTGTGGATCCTCACACCCGCGTGCTCGGCGCCCCGAGCGCCGGGGTGCGCGTCGTCGCCGAGTGGGATCTCAGGCACCTCGCCGCGCCCCTCGGCGATCAGCTCCGCGGTCCGCAGCGCCGTACCGGACGGTGCATCCACCTTGCCGTCGTGGTGGAGCTCCAGCACCTCGGCATGGGGCAGGTGACGGGCCGCCTCCGCGGCGAAACGCATCAGGAGCACCGCCCCGATGGCGAAGTTGGGGGCCACCAGCGCGTTGGCCGCACCCGCGGCGGCTAACCCGCGCGCGTGATCGAGCTCCTGCTCCGTGAGACCGGTCGCACCGACCACCGCGTGGATGCCGTGTTCCAGGACCCATGCGAGGTTGTCTCCGACGCTCCGCGGACCGCTGAACTCGACGGCGACGTCGACGTTCGCCTCGAGCAAGGCGTCGAGGTGGTCGGCCACCTCGATGGCAGCGTCCTCACCGGTGAGCCCGGCGACCTGACCGAGGGTCAGCCCGGTCGCTGAGGGGTCCACCGCGGCGACCAGGGTCACATCGCTCGCCGCCGACACGGCACGACAGACCTCCGCTCCCATCCGTCCGGCAGCTCCTACGACGCCGACCCGCACGCTCATCTGGATGCCCTTCCCGCTCGACCCTCGGAGCCTACGCGTCACCAGCGTCCGCGATGGTCGACGCCGCCCGCGCCAGCGCCGTCTCCGTGGTCTCCTCCGGGAACGGGGAGAGCACCTTGGCCATGGCATGGGTCCTGAGCCCGGCGATGACCTCGCGGCACAGGGCGGCGAGGTGTGCCTGCTGCTGACGCTGGATCGCGAGCAGGCGGTTCGAACTCGGGGTGCCATGCCCTGGGACGAGCACGGACGCGTCCAGTGCTTCGACGCGGGCCAGCGTTGCAGGCCACTCGAACGGGAACGCATCCTCGAACGAGGGAGCGGCGCCGGACTCCACGAGGTCGCCGACGAGCACCGTCGCCGCGTCGGGCACGTGGACGACGAGATCGTGGTCCGTATGTCCTCGGCCGAGGACCCGCAGCTCCACGTCACGCCCTCCGAGGTCGATCCGCTGTTCCGAGGCGACGGGCCGGTCTGGTGCCGGGATCGGGCTGGCGCGCAGGTGCGCGTGGAAACGCTCGTCGACGTGGTCGAACCACCGCTCACGCTGGTCCACGCCATGACGGGTCAGTGCTTCGCGGCATCCCCGACTGGCGTACAGGGGCACCCCCGAGAAGGCCCCTGCTCCCAGGCTGTGGTCGAGGTGGGCATGGGTGAGGGCGACCGCAGACAGTGGGGGGACATCGAGCTCCGCGAGGTGGTGGCGGACCTCCGCGGCTTCGTGCAGGGAGGTGCGGGTGTCGACCAGCAGGGTGCCGTGATCGCCGGCGATCACGGAGACGTTGACATCGAAGGGGTCGTAACGCCGGACCCAGATCCGATCGGCGACCTCCAACCATCCGGTGACGGCAGCCATCACTCAGGCCACCACGTCGTGGAAGCGATGAGCCTCGTCCGCCGCGAACGGTCCCACCAGAGCCAGGCCGTACGGGCCCGAGAGCACACGTCGCGCGACCCCTCGGACGGCGTCGACATCGACCGCGGCGATGCGCTCCAGCGCCTCGTCGACGTCGACCAGTGGAGCTCCGGTGACCAGCTGCTTCCCGATGCGGGACATCCGCGACCCCGTGTCCTCCAACCCCAGCACCGTGCCGCCCTTCATCGCGCCCTTGGCCCGCTCGACCTCGTCGAGGGTGACATCGTCCGCGACACGGTGGAACTCGTCGGTCAACACGTGCAACACCTCGTCGACCTTGCCGGGCGCGGTGCCGACGTAGGCTCCGACGAGCCCCGCGTCGCTGTAGGACAGCGCGTAGCTGAACGTCGCGTAGGCCAGGCCGCGGGTCTCGCGGATCTCCTGGAACAGCCGCGAGGACATGCCACCACCGAACAGCGTGTCCAGGACCTTGAGCGCGTAGCGATCCTCATCACGGTGATCCAGCCCCCC
Source organism: Nitriliruptoraceae bacterium (assembly GCA_040904745.1). Classification (GTDB taxonomy): domain Bacteria; phylum Actinomycetota; class Nitriliruptoria; order Nitriliruptorales; family Nitriliruptoraceae; genus T1Sed10-7. The sequence continues at coordinate 55,610 of JBBDSW010000129.1, read as the reverse complement.
CCGACCGAGCACGATGTGTGCCTGCTCGCTCGGCCGGTGCCGGACGCGCACCGTGCGGTCGAGGTAGCCCAGGACCGGCGCGCGTGCCGCCGCGCTACGGCCGGGCCGGCCGAGGTCGCCCAGGAGCTGATCGGCCAACCCGACGACCCGGTCATGAGCGACGTTGCCGGCCGCGGCCACCACGAGTTGTTCGGGGCGGTACCGGTCCAGGTAGTAGCGATGGATCGTGTCGCGGTCGAGCGCACCGATCGAGTCCATCGTCCCGAGCGTCTCGGCGGCCAGGGGGTGCTCCCCCAGGACGACCTGGGAGAACTCGGTGTGGACGAGCTCGTCCGGCGCATCGTGGAGCCCGTCCAGTTCGGCGAGCACGACCGGCCGCTCCGCCTCGACATCCGCCGGCTCGTTGCGGGCATCCACGATCATGTCAGCGAGGACCTCGAAGGCCACCGGCAGGTCACGGTCGAGCACGCGCGCGTGGAAACACGTCACCTCCTTCGAGGTGAAGGCGTTCAGCTCGCCGCCGACCGCATCCAGCGACTCGGCGATGTCGCGGGCGCTGCGCGTCGCCGTTCCCTTGAAGAGGGTGTGCTCCAGGTAATGGGAGCACCCGGCCTCCGCAGCCACCTCGTCGCGGGAGCCGACGTCGAGCCAGAGCCCCAACGCGACCGACCGGACGGATCGCATCGTCTCGGTGACGACGCGGATCCCCGAGGGCAGCGTCGTGGTCTCATGTGGCACCGGAGGCCTTTCGCGGAGGATGGGGTGACCCCGAGCGGGACGCCAGCGTACGCGCCGGGCCGCTCGACAGAGACGGGGGGGGGGGGGGGGGGGGGGGGGGGGGGGGG
>JBBDSW010000129.1:42536-54755 GCA_040904745.1 Nitriliruptoraceae bacterium | reverse complement strand
CCCCCCCCCCCCCCCCCCCCCCCCCCGCCGAACACTCCAGATCAGCGAACGCTCAGTCGCGACCACGCGAGCGGCTGCGGGTCCGGGTGCGGGTACGGCCGCCACCTTCGCCACCGGATCCCTGGTCGTCACCGGTCTCCCGGTCACCTGCACGATCGCGGTCATCCCGGTCGCGCCGTCCGCGAGACCGACCGCCACCACTGCTGCGGTCGTCGCCACGTGGCTTGTCGCCGCCATCGTCGTCACCGGAGTCGGTCGCTTCACCGGTCTCGTCATCGCCCTTGTCCGGGACGGGTGCTGCCTCGGCCTCGTCGGCCTTGTCACCGACGTACTGGAGCTTGAACTTGCGCCCACCGTCGAGGACGTCGAGGACCTCGACCAGGACCTGGTCGCCGGCCTGTACGGCCTCCTCGGCGTGGCCGAGACGCTTGCCGGCCATCTTGGACAGCTCCGAGATGTGGAGCAGACCGTCGGTGCCCGGGGTCAGGGAGACGAACGCTCCGAAGTCGACCGTCTTCACGACCGTCGCGTGGTAGCGCTCGCCCTTCTCGGGCAGCTGCGGGTTGGCGATCGCGTTGATGCGGTCCAGCGCGTCCTGGGCCACCTCGCGCGAGGTCGCGTAGATCTTGACGACCCCGCGGCCACCCTCCTCGTCGACATCGATCTGGGCGCCGGTCTCCTCGACCAGTTCCTTGATGATCGCGCCGCGCGGGCCGATGACCGCACCGATCTTGTCCTGCGGGATGTGGACGACCTCGACGCGGGGTGCGCCATCGGCGACCTCGTCGCGCGGCTCTGCGATCGCCGCGTTCATGACGTCGAGGATCTCCAGCCGCGCATCGCGTGCCTGGAGCAGTGCGTCCTGCAGCACCGCCGCCGGGATGCCGGCGAGCTTGGTGTCGAGTTGGAGGGCGGTGATGAACCCCTCCGGTCCGGCGACCTTGAAGTCCATGTCGCCGAAGAAGTCCTCGACGCCCTGGATGTCGGTCAGGGTCGTGAACTTCCCGTTCTCGTAGACGAGCCCCATGGCGATCCCGGCGACGGGTGCGTGGGTCGGGACCCCGCCGTCCATCAGCGCCAAGGAGGACGCGCAGACGGAGCCCATCGAGGTGGAACCGTTCGAGCTGAGGACATCGGAGACCAGCCGCATGGCGTACGGCCACTCCTCCTGATCCGGCAGTACCGGGATCAGGGCCCGCTCAGCGAGGGCACCGTGTCCGACCTCACGACGCTTCGGCGTGCCGACACGGCCAGCCTCACCGGTCGAGTACGGCGGCATGTTGTAGTGGTGGAGGAAGAGCTTCTCGTCGGTCGGGTCGAGGGTGTCGAGACGCTGGCCATCGCGGGTCGTACCGAGGGCCAGGACGGAGAGGACCTGCGTGTCGCCGCGCTGGAAGAGCGCGGAGCCGTGCGTCTTCGGCAGGACCCCGACCTCGGCGCTCAGCGGCCGGATGTCGGTGACGCTCCGCCCGTCGATGCGGATGCCCTCGTCGACGATCAGCTTGCGGACGACCTTCTTCTCGGTGGTGCGGAAGGCTTCGCCGGCCTGCTTGCGCACCTCGTCGGCGTCGAGATCCCCGACCCCGGCGGCGACGACCGTGTCGACCACCTCGGCCTTGACGACGGCGATGGCCTCATCCTTGCCTTCCTTGCTCAGCTCCGCCTGGCGGTAGACGTCCTCGACCTTGGCCGCGGCCTCGGCCCAGACGGCGTCGAAGACCTCGTCGCTGTGGTCGAGGAAGAGCGGGAACTCGCCCGCGTCACGCGCGCCGACCTCGTCGACGAAGGCCTGCTGTGCCTCGCAAAGCGTGCGGATCAGTGGCTTGACGTCCTCGATGGCCTGACCGACGACCTGCTCGGTCGGCGCGGGGGCCCCCATGTCGACCTTGATCCAACTGTCGGGGGTCGCCTCGGCCTCGATCATCAGGATCGCGACCTCGCCGTCGTCCTCGACCCGGCCGGAGATGACCATGTTGAACACGGCTTCGGTCTCGAGCTCCTCGAAGCTCGGGAACGCTACCCAGCTGCCGTCGCGCAGCATCGCATAACGCACCGCCGCGACGGGACCGGCGAAGGGGATCCCCGAGAGCATCGTCGCCAGCGAGGAGCCGTTCATCGCCACGACGTCGTACGGGTCGTCCTGGGTGGTCTGGATGATGGTGTTGACGACCTGGACCTCGTTGCGCAGGCCCTCGGCGAACGTCGGTCGCAGCGGCCGGTCGGTCAGTCGACAGACGAGGATGGCGTTCTCCGACGGACGGCCTTCGCGCCGGAAGAAGGAGCCGGGGATCCGCCCGTTGGCGTACATCCGCTCCTCCACCTCGATGGTAAGGGGGAAGAACGGGAGGAAGTCCTTCGGCTGCTTCGACGCGGTCGTCGTCGAGAGCACCTTGGTGTCACCGAGTCCGATGACCACGGCGCCGCCCGCCTGGGCAGCGAGGGTCCCGGCCTCGAAGGTGAGGGTCTTGCCGTCGATATCGATGCTGTGCTCGTGTGTCCCGAGCTTGCCCACGGTGGGCCTCCGTTCGTGTCTCTTGCGTCTCACCCGACACGCGGTGTGCGGGTGGTCGCATCGCCGACCTCCGGCGCATCAGTGGGGGCGGCTCGCTCCGGTGAGCGGTCGAGCCGTCTCCACTGACGTCCGAGGGTCCGTGGCGACGCGGTGTCGCGCCCGGCCACGACGGCCGGCGACGACACGGGCCGAGGTCGCATCCGCGACCCCGGACCGGGGGGTTCAGCGACGGAGACCGAGCTCCGCGATCAGGCCGCGGTACCGCTCGATGTCCGATGCCTTGAGGTAGTTCAACAGGCGGCGACGCTGACCGACCATCTTCAGCAGTCCGCGTCGCGAGTGGTGATCCTGCTTGTGCTCCTTGAGATGCTCCGTGAGGTGGGTGACGCGCTTGGTCAGCAGCGCGACCTGCACCTCGGGGGAGCCGGTATCGCCCGGCTCGCGGGCGAAACGTTCGATGATGGCCTGCTTGTCGTCTGGCAGGCTGGTTGGCGTGGTGGTTGCCAAGTCTGTTCTCCGGATCGTGGTGGGCCCTGCCGCGCCGGGTGGGACGGTCACTGGACCGTCACCGAGGGGTCCCGTGCCGGCATGCGCCACGACGCGCGCGCTGGCACCTCGCACCGGAGCGCGGTACCGGCCAGATGGCCGGCTTCACGGTGGTGCTCGAGGGATCCCGACACCCGAACGGGCACGGTGGGAACGACCCACGTCGGGCCGTCCAGACGAGTGTGTCACAGGGGGTGGCCTCCGGCAAGCGCACGACCACCGCCGCTCGGTCGCGCAGCACGATGCCTGGCAAGCTGCACCGCCGGTGCCTCACCCCAGACCGAGCAACCCACGGGCCTGGTCGACGTCCATCCGGATCCGCGCGACGAGCTCGTCCGGCCCGTCGAACCGTCGTTCTCCCCGGATGCGGTGCTCGAAGGTCACGGTCAGGTCCCGGCCGTACAGGTCGAGCTCCTGGTCGAGCAGATGTGCCTCGATCGTGCGCTCCTTGCCGTGGAAGGTCGGACGGACGCCGACGTTGGTTACGGCTGGATGCACACGCCCGTCGAGTCGGACGTGGCCGGCGTAGACACCGAACGCCGGCACCACCAGATCGTCCGGCACGGCGAGGTTGGCCGTGGGGAAGCCGATGCGACGCCCACGCCCCTCCCCTGCGACGACCCGACCCGGCAGCTCATGGGGACGCCCCAGCGCCGCCAGCGCCCATGCCAGATCACCGTCCAGCAGATGTTCTCGGACCGCGGAGGAGGAGATGCGCCGGCCGTCGATCTCCAGCAGTGTCACCGCCTCCGGCACGAACCCGTGGATCTCTCCCAACTCGACGAGCGTCACGACGTCGCCCGCCGCCTTGGCACCGAACCGGAAGTTGGTCCCCACGACGACCTTGACGCTCTGGAGCTGCGAGGCCAGCACGTCGGCAACGAACTCGGAGGGGCTCGAGGCAGCCAGCCGGGGCGTGAAGGGCAGCACCAGCACCGCGTCGACACCGGTCTCCGACAGCGCCTGGATGCGCGCCTCGAGGGACTGGAGCTGGGGAGGCGCCGCATCGGGCCGCAACACCGCCGCTGGATGGGGGTCGAACGTCACCGCTACCGAGCGAACCCCGAGCTGCTGCCCGGCCTGCACAGCCCGCCTGAGCAGCACCTGATGACCGCGATGGACACCGTCGAAGTTCCCGATCGTCACCGCGGACGGCTGGTGGTCGAGGTCGTCGAGCGAGGAGGCGATCTCGGTCATGCGAGCTCCTCCGGGCGGGTCCAGACGAGCTCAGGACGGGATCGCCCGGCCCCGTCGTCGGCCACGATCGCCAGGAGTTGTGGTGGTCGCTCAGCTGATGCCGGTCGGATCAGGGCGACGGGGCGGTCGCGGCCGAGGGCGGGAGCCGACCGGCCCTGCGTCACCCTCCTCGCCAGATCCTCGTCCGTCACGTGTTCGACCTCGAGGACCCGTTCGATGGCGCTCACCACGTCGAGGCTCAGCGCGGGGACGCCCTCCTGGCCCGCCCCGACCACCTCGTCGAGCGTGTGGGCTTCATCGACGACGAACGGCCCGTTGGCGATCCGACGGAGGCTCGCCAGGGATCCCCCCACGCCGAGGACCGCGCCGACGTCGTGCGCGATCGTGCGTACGTAGGTCCCCGCCGAGCAGGTGAGCAGGACCGAGACCTCGGTGACCTCGCCGGCGGTGAACGCGTCCAGCACCAACGAGTCGACCCGCACACGCCGGGCGGCACGCTCGACCTCCTCCCCGCGACGCGCCTTGGCGTGGAGACGCTCGCCGTCGACCTTGAGGGCGGAGACCATGGGCGGGACCTGCTCGAACTCGCCCTGGAACCTGGTCAGGACCTCACAGACCGTGCGTTCGTCGAGGTGGCTCGCATCCGTGGTCGCGAGCACCACACCTTCGGCGTCCTGGGTGTCGGTCTCGACGCCGAGGTGGATCCTGGCGGCGTAGGTCTTGGTCCCCGCCTGCAGGAAGCGGACCAGCTTCGTGGCCCGCCCCAGACCCAGGACCAGGACCCCCGTGGCCGCAGGATCGAGCGTGCCCGTATGTCCCACGCGCGAGTGGCCGATCACGCGCCGCACGGCTGCCACCACGTCGTGGGAGGTCGGCCCGGCCGGCTTGTCGACGACCAACACGGCATCACGAACGGGGCCCTTGGGCCGCGGTCTGCGTCCCATGTGTCAGGCCTCCCCGAGGAGTTCGGTCACCTGCTCGACCACGGTCTCCGCCTCCATGTCGGTCGTGAAGCCCGCAGCTGCCCGGTGTCCCCCACCACCGAAGGACGCCGCGATCCGCCCGACGTCCACCGCTCCAGCCGAGCGCAGGGAGCCTCTCCAGGTGCCGTCGGGTCCAGGCTTGAGGACCATCGCGACCTCGGCCACATCCACGGATCTGACCACGTCGACCAACGCTTCGCTCGACTCGTCGCCGTCGCCCGTCCGTGCGACCTCATCGTGGGTCAGGCGCGTATGGACCAGACCGACATCAGCGACGAAGGCGACACGCTGCAGGCCCCGTCCCAGCAACTGCACCTCCCCGAGGGATCGGGTCTCGAACAGCCGACGGTTCCAACCGACATGGTCCACACCGGCGTCCAGTAGGCGTGCCCCGAGCTCGAGGGCGCTCGCGTCGGTGGTCGCATAGGAGAAGCGACCGGAGTCGGTGACCAAGCCGACGTACAGGCAGGTCGCCACCTCGCTGGTGAGCGGGAGCTCGAGATCGTCGAGCAGCAGGGCCACGAGCTGCACGGTGGCCGCCGCACGTGGCGCGATCAGGCGGATGTCCCCGAAGCTCGTCGCCCGGGCATGGTGGTCGACGACGAGGGTGTGCACCCCGGCGGCGAGATGGTCGCCGATCCGGCCGAGACGGTCCGGGCTGGCCGCATCGAGGGTGACCAGCAGGTCGGCCTCGGCGGCAGGTGGCAGGTGGGTGAACTCGACCAGCTCGTCGCTGGCAGGCAGGGGACGCAACTCGCGCGGCACGGCGATCGGCTCCTCCCCGACCGTGGGGAGCGTGTGTGCGCCGGCGGCGCCGAGCGCCAGGTGGAGGGCCAGCACCGAGCCGAGGGTGTCGCCATCGGGGCCGACATGCCCGGCGAGGAGGACCGTCGAGCCGCGCTCACAGGCATCCCTGAGTGCCGCGACCGCGGCCATGTGGGCGGCCGGATCGAGGTCCCCACGCCAGGGCGCCAAGGCGCTGCTCGAGACGGTCACCGTGGCGGCTCCGGGTCGCGATCGGGATGTTCACCATCGGCGATCCCACCGGTGCCCGGCGGCACCTCACCCCGGGTTTCGAGCCCCCGCAGGAGCTCATCGACGCGAGCGGCCTGTTCGGTCACCGGGTCGGGAACGAAACGCAGGTCCGGAGTGGCCCTCAGTCCGACTCGCCGGGCGACCTGCCCACGCAACCGGCCGGCCACGCTCGCCAGCGCCTCCGCGACATCCTCCGGGTCCGCGACACGGTCGCCACCGGTCCGTTGCGGATCCCGACTGAGGACGCTCGGATCCAGCGAGGAGTAGTAGACGGTCGCGACCTCGTGATCCGGCGTGACATCGGCCTCCGTGATGGTCACGAACGTCAACCGCGGGTCCGAGAGTTCGGTCTCGAGGAGGTCGGCCACGGCCGCGCGGACCTGCTTGTCCACGCGTGGGTTGCGCTTGCGGACCATCGCTGGCTCCTCGTTCTCGGTGGGGGCTTCCACCACCATCGATGTTCAGTTGGGCATCGTCTCGGTCCCGAGATCACCGTCGAGCTGGTCGGAGACCTCGGTGATCGCGAGCACCTCGATGCGCGGGTCTCGTTCGATGACGGCCGTCAGGCGATCGAGCACCCGGTCGACGCCGGTCGCGGTCGAGCTCGCGACGGCCACGCCGAGGATCGCCCGCTGCCATCGGTCCTGACCCCCCACCTCGGCGACGGACAGGCCGAGCTGGTCGGTCAGGGCGGCCTGGGCTCGACGCAGTAGCGCTCGCTTGCCCTTGAGGCTGTCCACGCCGGGGAGGTACAGGTCCACCCGGGCGATACCGAAGTGCACCCGGCCTCGATCCCTCGCGTCGCTCACGGCATCCCGCCGGGTTCGTTCACCCGCGCTCGACCTCCACCGTCTGATAGGCCTCGAGTAGGTCGCCCTCCTTGACGTCCTGGAACTTCGCCAGACCGATGCCGCACTCGAATCCCTCCCGGACCTCGCGGACGTCGTCCTTGAACCGACGCAGGGAGGTCATGGTGTCCTCGGCCGCGACCACACCGTCGCGGATGACGCGGACGCCGGCATCGCGCTTGACCTCCCCCTTGGTGACCATGCAACCGAACACGAAGCCCTTCGGGGTCTTGAAGATCTCGCGGACCTCCGCCTCCCCGACGACCTCCTCGCGGAACTCCGGGGCGAGGAGCCCCTTGACCGCACGCTCGATGTCCTCGATCACCTCGTAGATGATCCGGTAGGTGCGCACGTCGACGCCGGAGCGCTCGATCTCCTCGCGGGCGTTGGCACCGGGGCGCACGTTGAACGCCACGATGATCGCGTCCGAGGCCTCGGCGAGCCGGACGTCACCCTGGGTGATCGCGCCGACCCCCTTGGAGAGCACCCGGACCTGGACCTCGTCGAGCTCGAGCTTGACCAGGGCATCCTCGAGCGCCTCGGCGGAACCGGAGACGTCCGCCTTGATGATGACGTTGAGGGTGGCCTTGTCCCCGGCCTGCACCGCCGAGGTGAACTCCTCCAAGGTCGTCGGCCGCCGCTCGGCGAGCTCCTTGCGCCGTTCACGTGCGGACCGACGCTCAGCGACATCACGGGCGGCTCGCTCCGCGTCGACGACCCGGAACTCGTCACCGGCCTCCGGGACCTCGTTGAGTCCGAGGACCTGGACCGGGCGGGACGGCTCGGCCTCGTCGACCTGCTGGCCGTTGTGATCGAACATCGCTCGGATCTTGCCGTCCGCGGTACCCGCGACGAGGATGTCACCGCGGCGGAGCGTTCCACCCTGCACGAGCACGGTCGCGACCGGACCACGGCCACGGTCGAGGTGTGCCTCGACGACACGGCCGCGAGCATCCTTGTCCGGATCCGCCTGCAGTTCGAGCAGGTCGGCCTGGAGGAGGACCACCTCGAGGAGGTCGTCGAGCCCCTTCTTCTGGAGTGCGGAGACCTCGACCATCGGCACGTCGCCGCCGAAGTCCTCGGCGACGAGATCGTGCTCGGTCAACTGGCTCTTGACCTTGACGGGGTCCGCACCCTCGGTGTCCATCTTGTTGATCGCCACGACGACCGGAACATCGGCCGCCTTCGCGTGCGCGATCGCCTCCCGGGTCTGGGGCATGACACCGTCGTCGGCCGCCACGACCAGGATCGCCACATCGGTGACCTGTGCCCCGCGAGCACGCATGGCGGTGAACGCCTCGTGCCCGGGGGTGTCGATGAAGGTGATCTGCCGGTCGTCCTTGGTGACCTGGTAGGCGCCGATGTGCTGGGTGATGCCACCGGCCTCACCGGCGACCACGTCCGTCTGCCGGATGGCGTCGAGCAGCTTGGTCTTCCCGTGGTCGACATGGCCCATGACCGTGATGACCGGGGGGCGCGGCCGCAGGCGCTCGGGGTCCTCCGGCGCCTCGATGCCGAACTCGAGCTCCTCCTCGGACATGAAGTAGATGGCGACACCGAGGTCCGCACAGATGATCTCGACCGTGTCGTCGGGCAGCGTCTGCTGCACGGTCGCCATCTCACCCATGTCGAACAGCTTCTTCACCAGCGCCGCACCGGCCACGCCGAGCTTGTCCGCCAATTCGCCGACCGTGATCCCCGACACGATGTCGATGCGCTCGACCTGGATCTGGTCCTCGATCGGCACATCGCGACGCATCGGACCGCGCTGGAGCTCCTGCTCCGCGGGCGACTGCCTCTCGCGCTTCTTCTTGCGCTTGGTCTTCCCGCTGCCGGGTCCACCGGTGCCGCTCGGGCCACCCGGACCCCGTCCGGGTGCACCACCACCTCCGGGACCACTGCGACCGACGGGCTGACGGTAGGGAGAGGAGCCGGGGCCGCGGCCGCCGGCCGGTGCAGCCCGACCTCCGCCGGGACCTGACGGTGCACCGCCGCGACCCGCGCCGGGACCACCACGACCACCCGCGGGCGCGCCGCGGCCACCGGCCGGTGGGCTCGGTTGCTGTGGCGGACGTGCCGGCGCCTTGCGCAACGGCGGCGGGATCGACCGCTTCCCGGACCCCTGCTGCGGCAGGACCTGATCCGACTGTGTGCGGGCCTCCGGAGCCTCGCCGGTGGCGGTCGGTGGCGCCTGCTGAGAGCGCTGCGACGGTGGCCGCAGCGGGGCCTCACCAGGCTTGAGCCTCGGTGGTGGAGCGCCGGGCATCCGCTTGGCGCCAGCGCCCTCGCCCTCGGCCGGGGTCGTCGTGCCCGTGCCCTCTTCCGCAACCGGCGTTTCCCCGGCTGTGGAACCCGCGTCAGCGGTCGACGGTTCCGCAGCGGCGGTGTCCTCAGCAGCCGGCGCATCGGCGGATGGCGTCGTCGACGGCGCCTCCGGCGCGCTGGTCGCCCCCCCACCGGCCTGTTGCTCACGCAGGTGCGGCGGAAGGACCTTGGCAGCCTTGGTGCGCTCGGGCGGGGCGGCAGCCTGCATCGAGCGGTACCGCTCGAGCTCGGCCTGCTCGCGGCGACGCTTGGCCTCCTGCTCGGCCTTGCGTTCAGCGTCGCCCTTGCCGAGCGACTCCCGGAAACGCGCCGCATCGGCGTCGTCGATCGACGATGAGTGGCTCTTGGCCTCGACACCGAGATCGGACAGGCGACGCAGGACCTCCTTGTTGTGGAGGCCGGTCTCCTTGGCAAGTTCGTAGACGCGGACCTTGTTGCTCACGCGTTCTCGCTCCTCACGGTGCCATCAGGCACCTGGTGATGCGCCACGGTTGTCTCCAACACATCGAGTGCGGTGATCGCCTCACCCTCACCCCCACCGCGTAGCGCGCGGCGGAGGGAACCTGCGCCACGGCGGCGGGCCGCGGCGATGCAATCAGGGTCGGGGCAGACGTACGCCCCGCGGCCAGGGCACCTGGCGTCGGGGTCGGCGAGCACCCCCTCAGGGGTGCGTGCCACCCGCAGCAGCGCGCGCTTCTCACGCGGCGTGCGGCATCCGACGCAGGTTCTGACCGGCACTCGAGGCGCGGTGCCAGACAATGATACGTCCTCTCGGCGGCTCGGGTGTCGTTCGACGCGATCGGCATCCGAGGTGTGGTCGACGGGGATGGCGGGGACAAGGGCAGGGTTCAAGGGGTCGGCGACTGCTCACCGTCCTCGGACTCGGGCTGGGAGTCGTCCTCCGGCTCGGACTCAGCCTCCTCATCGGGTTCGACGATCGGCTCCACCTCGGGCAGGTCGGCGAGCTCCGGTGGTTCCGGTACGGCGCGCTCCGGCGCCCCGCTGACCGGCAGGTCGGTCGCGGTCGCGTCGGGCTCCGCGCTGAGCACGTCGTCCTGTTCGTCCTCCAGCGCGGAGCGCCGGACCGCCTCCGCCGACTCGTAGGCAGCCTCGATGGCCTTCGCACCTTCGTCGGAGAGTGGGTTGCCGTGCTCGTCGATCAGCCCGGCGTCGAACGCCTCCTGGAAGGCGCGCTGCTCCTCGGCGAACTGGGTCTCCGACTTGATGTCGATCCGCCAACCGGTCAGGCGTGCGGCCAGCCGCGCGTTCTGACCCTCGCGGCCGATCGCCAGCGACAGCTGGTAGTCGGGAACCACGACCAGCGCCGTGCCATCCTCGGGGTAGAGGTAGACGTTGCTGACCTTCGCCGGCGACAGGGCGTTGCCGACCAGCTGCTCGGGCTCGTCCGCCCACCGAACGATGTCGATGCGCTCGAGCTCCTCGGAGTGGAGCTCCTTCTGCACACCACGGGCGCGCTGCCCGCCCGGACCGACACACGCGCCGACGGGGTCGACATCCGGATCGTTGCTCGTGACGGCCACCTTCGTCCGGTGGCCGGCCTCCCGTGCGATCCCCTTGATCTCGACGATGCCTTCCTCGATCTCCGGCACCTCGAGCGCGAACAAGCCGACCACCAGCGCCGGGTGGGTCCTCGAAGAGACGATCTGCGCGCCCCGGAGCTGCTTGCGCACTTCGATGACGACCGCTCGCGTGTGTGCGCCGTGCTCGAGGCGCTCGTTGGGGATCTGCTCCTGGTACGGGAGCAGGGCCTCGGTCCGTCCGAGCTCGATCAGCGTGGCGTTGCCCTGCTGGGAGATCTGACCGGAGATGATGTCGCCCTCACGACCGACGAACTCCCCGTAGGTGGCCTCACGCTCCGCCTCGCGGAGGCGCTGCAGCAGCACCTGCTTGGCCGTCTGCGCCACGATGCGTCCGAAGTCCTTCGGCTCCTCACGCCACTCGGAGACGATGTTCCCATCGTCGTCGAGATCCTGCGCGAAGAGGCTCACCTCGCCGGTGGTCCGGTCGACCGAGACCCGTGCCTCGTCTCCGGTCGCGTGCACCGAACGCTTGTAGGCGGAGCCCATCGCCGTCTCGAACGCCTCGACGACCGTCAGGAAGTCGATGCCCTTCTCCCGCTCGATCTGGCGGAGCGCGTCGATGTCGATCTTCACGTGCGGGCCTCCTGGTCGGTCACCACGGCAGGACGACGTGGCCACGGACGATGTCGTCGAACGACACGTCATGGTCACCGTCCCGCGTGGAGAGGGTCACGGTGGATGCGCTCACGGCGACGAGTTCGCCGGTGAGCTCACCCTCACCCTCGGGAGCGAGTTGGATGCGGACCTCGCGGCCGCGGTTGCGCGCGAAGTCCCGGGGTCGAACGAGCGGTCGATCCGCCCCCGGCGAGGTCACCTCGAGGGTGTAGCCGCCCGCGATCGGATCGTGTTCGTCGAGGAGGCCACCGAGGGCCCGCGAGAACGCCGCGATGACGTCGATGTCGACGCCTGCCTCCGCGTCGAGATCGGCGGAGTCCGCGGTGATGCGGACCTTCCGGCTCCCCCGTTGTCCCTTGACGGCGACGTCCAGCACCTCGATCCCGAGATCAGCAGCGATGGGCCACGCGAGCTCGGAGATGACCTCGGGAAGGGACTCGTCGGACGGTCTCGCCACGGCGGTCACCTCCTTGGGTCGGCTGCGGATCTGGCTCTTGGTACGGCCTCGCGGTCGGTGCGCCATCGGTCCCACACGTCGGTGGCCGGCCCGCAAGGGC
>JBBDSW010000129.1:0-42526 GCA_040904745.1 Nitriliruptoraceae bacterium | reverse complement strand
CCCCCCCCCCCCCCCCCCCCCCCCCCCCCCCCCCCCCCCACCGCAGGTGTTCCCTCTGGTGTCGAGCGCATCGAGTTCGTCGAGCGCGGACGAACCGCGTCGGCGGATCGGGTCTGCAGTGGGTGGTGCACGTCCCGGACGCCCGTGGTGCGGAGGCCTGAACGCGACACAGCGGGCCGTCAGGCCCGCCGCGTTGATCGTCGGGACGAACCCTACCACGGACGCTCTGCGCCCGCCACGGCACCCAGTGACCGCGGTGGTGCATCGCGCCACTCAGGCGACGACCGGCGAGCCCTCTCCGCGCTCCGCACGGATCTCGTCGGCCATCTCCGTGGCGAAGTGGACGAGCGCCTCGACGATGTCCTCCTCACGGACCGTCGCGATCTTCTCGCCCTTCTTGATGATGTCGCCCTTGCCGTTCCCGGCCGCGACGCCGAGGTCGGCTTCACGAGCCTCACCGGGGCCGTTGACCACACATCCCATCACCGCGACCCGCAGGGGTGCCTCGATGCCCTCGAGCCCCTTCTGCACGTCCTCCGCCAGGGTCCACACATCGACCTGCGCGCGGCCGCACGAGGGACAGGAGACGACATCGAGCCCACGTTCACGCAGATGCAGGGACTCGAGGATGGCGATGCCGGCCTTGACCTCCTCCACCGGATCCGCGGACAAGGAGACGCGGATCGTGTCCCCGATGCCCTCGGCCAGCAGCGTCCCGATCCCGACCGCGGACTTGATCGAACCCGTCTTCAGTGGACCGGCCTCCGTGACACCGAGGTGGAGGGGATAGTCCGTGCGCTCGGCGAGCAGGCGGTAGGTCTGGATCATCACCCAGGGATCGGAATGCTTGACCGAGATCTTGGTGTCGAAGAAGCCCACGTCCTCGAGCAGCCGCGTCTCGCGCAGGGCGGACTCCACCATCGCTTCGGGGGTCGGTCCGCCGAACTCGTCGAGGATCTGCTGTTCGAGCGAGCCGCCGTTGACCCCGATGCGGATGGCGACACCCGCGTCGTTGGCCATCTCGCCGAGCAGTGCCACCTTGTCGTGCTTCTTGATGTTGCCCGGGTTGATGCGGACCCCCGCACAACCGGCCTCGATCGCCATCACCGCGTACTTCCACTGGAAATGGATGTCCGCGATGACGGGGATACGGGCGTGCTCGGCGATGTAGGCCAGCGCTTGGGCATCCTCGGCCCGCGGGACCGCCACGCGCACGATGTCGGCTCCCGCCGCCTGCGCCGATGCGATGGCCTGCAGGGTCAGATCGGCCTCATGGGTCGGCGTCACCGTCATGGTCTGCACGCTGATGGGCGCATCCCCACCCACCTCCAGCGGGCCGAGCCGGATCTTGCGGCTGGCTCGACGCGCTGGCGGAGGGAGATCGGCGTTGGCCACCGGCACGGGGTCCACCGGCATCATCGGGAGGTGGTCGGGGAAGGTGCTCATCGCGTGCTCCTCACGGAGGGGAGCGCGGCGGGGCGGCACGACGTGCAGCCGGGACGCGGCGCGTGGGAGGTGCGGGGTGCGGTAGCTGGCGGCTCGCAGCGGGGGAGCCACGCCGATCGTTCGGTGCCGAGGCTACCTCCGGCTGAGAGGTGCGACCCGGTGGAGCGCCCACCGAACGGACGCCTCACCTGGTCACCTTCACAGCTGCAAGGGGTCGGAGATGTCGAGCCACAACGACGTGACGACCACCAGGAGCAGTACGCCGATGACGGGCAGGGCGACCGCGGTGATGGCACGGGGGTCGACCTCGAAGTCCTGCGGACGCCCGCGCAGGCGGCGGGCGAGGTTCCCGACACCCTCCACCGCCAGCACCGCCAGATGCCCGCCATCGAACGGCGGCAAGGGCACCAGGTTGAAGATGAACAGGAACACGTTGAGGTAGGCCAGCAGGAAGAAGAACGTGTAGACCCCGGCGCTCCCGGCCTCGGCGGTCTGACCGGCCAGGGATGCGATGCCGATGACGGACACGACGCCTTCGGGGTCGCGCTCCTGCTCGCCGACGGAGGTCGAGACCAGATCCGCGAGCCCGGACGGGCTGAAGATCGACACCAGCCCCTGCACGCTGGCACCGATCATCGGCACCACACCGCCCAGCGGATCGATGTCGTCACCGAGCGCGGCCCGCCTGGCCGCCGGCAGGGGTGCGAGCCGGTCCTCGATCTGCGCCGGCGCGAACCCGGCCAGTCCGTAGGTCTCCCCGGTCTCCGGATCCTCCTCCACCCGCGGGGTCAGCGCGATCGCCTCCTCCTGCCCGTCGCGAAGCACGGTCAGCGTGATCTCCTCACCGGGGTGGGCGCGGATCTCCTCGCGGAGCTGGCGATAGTCATCGGAGACGAGGCCCTCCACCGCGACGAGTTGGTCGCCGGGCTGCATCCCGGCGGCCTCGGCCGGCGTGTCCTCGAGCACGATCGCGACCTCGCTGGTCAGCTCGCCGGTCGGCAGGTTCATGGCGCTGTACAGCCCGAACAGCACGCCGAAGGCGATGAGCAGGTGCGTCGCAGGCCCCATGAAGATCGCCAGTGCCCGCTGCCAGGCGGGGCGATCGTGGTAGAAGCGCCCCTCATCCCCACGCTCGAGCCGCCAGGCGAGGTCCCCGACCCGCTCGCTCTGACCCACCTCGGTCGTGAGGATCTCCCGGACGGCGAGGTGGAGCTGGTCCAGGGTGGACACCTCGCCGGCGGTCTGACGGACACGGCGGACGATGCGTTCACGCACGTCATCCGGTGTCCCCCGGTGGGTGAGGAGCTGCTCGAAGACCCCCAGCGCACCTTCGGTCAACGCCGGTGAGCCGTCCGCGAAGGTCGCCACGACCCGGTCATCGCGCTCTGCACCGCGCTCCAGGGCCCGCCGGCTGAAGGTGACCGGCAGCAACGGTCCGCTCCGCTCATCGAGCGGCGACATCCCCCGGATGGAGACGAACCCTCCCAGCGGGAGCGCCTTGATCCCGTACTGCGTCTCTCCACGACGCGTCGACCAGAGCGTGGGGCCGAACCCGACGAAGTAACGGTCGGCCTTCATACCGACACGTTTGGCGGTGAGGAGGTGTCCGAGCTCGTGGAGCAGGATCGCCCCGACGAGTGCCGCGACGAAGGCGACGATGGCCAGCACGCTGCTCATGAGACGGTGCTCCCTCGCACGATGGCGGCCGCGTGCTCACGACCGAACCGGTCTGCGGCCCAGACGTCCTCGAGGTCACGAGGGGACGCCGGACCGGTCGCGGCGTAGGCTGCGAGGCTCTCCTCGACGACCGAGGCGACGTCGAGGTAGCCGATCCGCCCGTCGAGGAAGGCACCCACACCGACCTCGTTCGCCGCGTTGAAGACGGCGGGATGCGTGCCACCTCGGCGCCCGGCATCGATCGCGAGGTCCAAGGCCGGGAAGGTCTCGCGATCGACCGGCTCGAAGGTCAGCTGGCTCGCACGGGTCCAGTCACAGGCCGCGAAGGCATGGCCGAGCCGCTCCGGCCACGCCATGGCGAGCTGGATCGGCAACCGCATGTCGGGGGGCGACAGCTGCGCGATCGTCGAGCCGTCGACGAACTCGACCATCGAGTGGACCACCGACTGCGGATGGACCACCACGTCCAGAGCGTCCAGCGGCACGTCGAACAGTAGGTGCGCCTCCAGCAGCTCGAGGCCCTTGTTCGCCAGGGTGGCCGAGTTGATCGTGACGACCGGCCCCATCGCCCAGGTCGGATGAGCGAGCGCTTCGGCGGGGGTCACCTCGGCCAGTTCGTGCCGCTGCCGGCCCCGGAACGGACCACCGCTGGCGGTCAACACCAGCCGTGCCACTTCGTCACCCCTCCCGGACCGCAGGCACTGCGCGAGCGCGGAGTGCTCGGAGTCGACGGGGATCAGGTGGCTCGCGCGCCCACCGGCACGCTCGGCGGCGGCCACCACCAGCGCTCCCCCGACGATCAGGCTCTCCTTGTTCGCGAGCGCCACCGGGGTGCCCGTCTCGAGGGCGGCGAGCGTCGGAGCGAGCCCAACGGCACCGGTGATGCCGTTGACGACCACGTCGGCGGGGACCGTGGCCAGCTCAGCCGCAGCATCCGGACCATCGAGGACCGTGAGGTGTGGATGGTCTCGGCGGAGCCCGGCCGCCGCATCGCGATCTGCCACTGCGACGGACGTGACCGCGAACTCCGCCGCCTGGGCGACGAGGGTGTCCACGTCCCTCCCTGCGGCCAGGGCGACGACGCTGAACCGCTCCGGATGTGCCCGCACGACCTCCAGCGCCTGGGTTCCGATCGAGCCGGTCGACCCGAGCAGCACGACGCGCCGCGGGGTCACGACGACGTCTCGCCGGCGGGACCGACGGTGAGGAGCCCCGCATCCACCCGATCGGCAGCCCCGACGGCGGCTGGCAACCGGGTTCCGGTTCCGAGCGTGTAGGAGGCGAGCAACTGGCCGCACGCGGCATCGGCGTCACGCCCCCGTGTGTCGCGCAGGGTGATCGCCGCACCGCGCGTCTCGACCCGCCGCACGAACGCATCGACCCGCGCGGAGGTGGGCTCACGCCACCGCACACCCGGTGTCGGGTTCATCGGGATGACGTTCACATGCGCCCGGAGCCGTCTGGCGATCGCCGCGAGGCGGTCCGCCTGGAGTTCGTCGTCGTTGACGTCGCCGATCAGGCACCACTCGATGGAGACACGCCGGTTGGTGGTTCGGCGGTAGTCGGCCATCGCCTGCTCGACCTCGGCCAGCGGATGCTGCCGGTTGACCGGCACGAGGTCGTCACGCAGACCATCGGTCGCAGCGTGCAAGGAGACCGCCAGCGTCACGGGAAGACCCAGCTCCGCGAGCTTCGTGATGCCCGGCACCAAGCCGACGGTCGAGACGGTGATGGAGCGCGCAGAGAGGTTGAACCCCTCCGGGTCGTGGAGCCAACGGACCGTGGCCAGCGTCGCCGGCAGGTTGGCGAGTGGCTCGCCCATCCCCATGAAGACGACGTTGGTGACCCGCTCCGGTGAACCGTCCGGCAGATGCTCGGCTCCGATGGCGCCGCTCCGCAACGCCGCGTCGGCCACGACCACCTGGCGGACAACCTCTCCGGCAGTGAGCTGGCGTCGGAAGCCGGCTTGTCCGGTCGCACAGAACGGGCAGCCCATCGCGCACCCGGCCTGGGTCGAGATGCACACCGTGGCACGGTCGGGGTAGAGCATCAGCACGGTCTCGATCGCTTCACCGTCGGGGAAGCGCAGGAGCAACTTGTGGGTGTGTCCGTCGTCGGCCACGGTGTGCGCGACGAGCTCCGGACGGGTCGGGGCGAAGCGTTCTGCCAGCTCGTCACGTAGCCCGGAGGGCAGGTCGGTCATCTCCGCGGGGTCGTCCACCCCGCGGACGAGCCAGGCGTGCACCTGGTCGACCCGGTAGCGCGGCTCGTCCAGCTCCCCCACGAGGAGCCGTTCGAGGTCGTCACGGTCGAGCCCGTACGGATCCAGACCGCCGTCCCCGCCCGCACCCGATGCGGGTGTGGCAGCGCGCAGCTCGGCTTCGTCGGGCACGAGGTCTCTCCGGGGTGGCAGTGGGCGAAGGCACGGACCTCGCAGGATACGGCAGGTGCCCCCTCATCCGAACAGCCACAGGCCGTAGTGGGCGACCGGAAGCGCGACGAGGATGCCATCGACCCGATCGAGAACCCCACCGTGCCCCGGGAGCACCCCTCCGAGATCCTTGACCCCCAGGTCACGCTTGATCATCGACTCCGCGATGTCTCCGAGGAAGCCCGCCAAACCGGTACCGAGCGCGACGACCGCAGCGGAGACCGGTGTGAAGGTGTCCCCGAGGACGGGCAGGACCGCTGCGGCCAGCACCGTCGCGACGATGAGACCCCCGATCAGGCCCTCCCACGACTTGCCCGGGCTGATGCTCGGCACGATCTTGTGCTTGCCGAACGGCACACCGAAGGCGTAGCCGCCGATGTCGGTCAGGATGACCGCACCGATCGCCGCCAGCACCACCAGCGCACCATCTTCGCGCACCACGAGACGACCGGCGTAGGAGGCCAACAGCGCCAGCCAGACCCCGACCAGCATCGTGGCTGCCAGGGTGTCGACGACCGCCGTCCGCTGCCGGTCGGCCAGGAGCCACAACAGGCTCGAGAGGAACAGCACGGTGATCCCGAACGCCTGCCCAGCCCCGCCCAGCAGGAACGCGCCCCAGACCGTGGCCACGACCCCGATCAGCAGCGGGCCGAGGAGCACCCGGGCTCCGGCACGGCCGAGCACCCAGGTCACTTCGATGGCAGCGATCCCCGCCAGGACGGTGAGGACGAGGACGAAGGCCTCGGCGCGCCAGAACAAGGTGCCCAGGAAGACCACCGCGAGTACCACCCCAACCGCGATCGCGACCGGGAGGTTCCGGCCACCGACGATGCCGCGGCGCTGACCGGGGTCAGGCTGGTCCGGTTCCGGCTGGGGATCCATGAGCACTCGAGAAGGTCGTAGGCGTCCGCTCAGACCTCCCGCAGCTCCTGCTCCTTGCCCTCCAGCGCTCTGTCGATCTTCGCCACGTGCTTGGCGGTCAGGTCCTCGACCTTCTTCGTGTAACGATCGTGTTCGTCCGCGCCGACCTCACCACTGTCCTCGAGCTTCTGCATCGCATCACGCGCGGACCGACGGATGTTGCGGACGGCGACACGGCCTTCCTCGGCGGCCTGCTTGGCGAGTTTGATGTACTCGACCCGCCGCTCCTCGGTGAGTTCCGGGAAGACACACCGGATCGTGCCGCCGTCGCTCGCGGGGTTGAGCCCCAGGTCCGAATCACGGATCGCCTTCTCGATCTGGCTGACCGAGCTCTTGTCGAACGGGTTGACGATGAGCATGCGCGGCTCGGGGACCGAGAAGTTCGCGAGCTGCTGGAGCGGCGTGGGCGCGCCGTAGTAATCGACGGTGATGCGGTTGAGCAGTTGCGGGTTCGCGCGGCCGGTGCGGATACCGGCGAAATCCTCGCTCACCTTCTCGACCGCCTGGTCCATCCGGTGGCTCGCGTCACCAACGATCTCGTCGAGACTCATCGCATCCTCCTCAGCGGGACCGGCTCACGCCGGTGGGGTGGGTCGGGACGTAGCTAGCCGGTACGTGGCAGGTTGGCACGCACCAGGGTGCCGACCGGCTCGCCCCGCACGACACGGCCGATGTTCCCCTCGCGCAGGAGCTCGAAGACGACGATGGGGAGCCCGTTGTCCATGCACAGCGAGATGGCGGTGGCGTCCATGACCTTGAGCCCCTGGTTCAACACCGCGAGGAAGTCGATCTCCTCGTAACGGCTGGCACCGACGTCGCCCTTGGGGTCACGGTCGTACACGCCATCGACCTGCGTGCCCTTCAGGATGGCATCCGCGCCGATCTCCAGGGCGCGCTGCGCCGCGGTCGTATCGGTGGTGAAGTAGGGCGCACCGAGCCCGGCCGCGAAGATCACGACGCGACCCTTCTCGAGGTGCCGTACCGCCCGGCGACGGATGTAGGGCTCCGCCAGCTCCTGCATGGCGACCGCGGACTGGACGCGGGTCTCGGCCCCCTGCTTCTCCAACGCGTCCTGGAGAGCCAGCGCGTTGATCACCGTGGCGAGCATGCCCATGTGATCCGCACTCGAGCGATCCATCCCCGTGGCGGAAGGCGAGTTCCCGCGGAAGATGTTCCCGCCACCGACGACGACCCCGATCTCGGTGCCATCGCTGGCCTGCAGCTCAGCGATCTCGCGAGCGACCTGGCGCACGATGTTCGGGTCGATCCCGCCCTTCACATCAGGATCGGAGAACGCCTCCCCCGACAGCTTCAGTAGCACCCGCTCGAACGGCGCCCTCTGCGTCACCCTGGTCCTCGCCCGTTGGTCCGTCATCGCGACGGGAGCCTAGCGGTGCTGGACCCGAGGCCGGTCGCCGACGTGTGGGTTCAGCCGCCGACCTCGTAACGGGTGAAGCGCGCGACCTCGAGCTTCTCACCGACGATGGCCTGCACCTCGCTGATCGCCTGACCGACGGTCTTGTCACCGTCGAGCACGAACGGCTGGTTCAGGAGCACCCACTCCTCGTAGACCTTCTTGACCTTGCCATCGACGATCTTCTCGACGATGTGCTCGGGCTTGCCCTGCTCGAGGGCTTCCTTCCGAGCGAACTGCCGCTCCTTCTCGAGCAGGTCCTCGTCCACCTCGCTCTCGGACACCACCAGCGGCTTGGCCGCGGCGATGTGCATGGCGAGGTCCTTGGCCAGCTTCTGGACGGCCTCGGCCTTGGCCACGAAGTCGGTCTCACACGACAGCTGCAGCAGCACACCGACCTTGGCGGGCATGCCGGGGGACGGGGTGTGCAGGTAGGTGTGCACGAGCCCTTCTCCGGCGGTCCGGTCGGCGGCTCGAGCATCCATCTTCGCGCCGGTGCGCTCGCGCACCAGTTCGGCGGCCTTGTCCATGTCCCCGTCGGCATCGACGAGGGCGTTCTTGCACGCCATCATGGGCGCGTTGGTCAGCTCTCTGAGCTGCTTGACATCGGCGGCGGAGATCGCCACGGCGGTCCTCCTCGGTGGGCTCGCCCGCACGACGGGCGGCATCTGTCACACGGTGGTCACGCGACGGGTCCGGCAGCGACCCGGGGCGCCGAGCGATCAGGGTCAAGCCGCTCCGCGCCCGCCGGTCGGCCGGACGGGCTCGTCACACTCAGCTCTCGGACGGTTCCTCGGTGGCCGGCTCGGTGGCCGGCTCGGTGGCCGGCTCGGTGGCCGGCTCGGCCGGGGGCGGCGTGGCGTCCGTCGCATCGTCACCTGCGGCGCGGGTCGCCTGCTCAGCAGCCTGCTGGCGCTCGAGCTCGATCTCCCACTCGGCCTTGGGCTCGGAGGTGGGCTTGCCACTGTCGGCGGACTCGGTCGCCTGGAGTGCCTGCTCACGCAGAGCGTCATCGGGCGAGCGGGAGGCCCGCAGGAGCAGCCCGTCGGCCACCGCATCGGCGATGATGCGCGTCAACAGAGCGGAGCTACGGATCGCGTCGTCGTTGCCCGGGATCGGGTACTGCACCATGTCCGGGTCGCAGTTGGTGTCGAGGATGCCGAGCACCGGGATGTTGAGGCGGTTGGCCTCCTTGACGGCGATCTCCTCGATGACGGTGTCCACGACCCAGATGGCATCGGGGAGCTTCTGCATCTCCCGGATCCCACCGAGGTTGGTCTGCAACTTCTCGTGTTCCCGATCGAGCTGCAGGACCTCCTTCTTGGGGAGGAGCTCGAAGGTGCCGGACGACTCCATCGCCTCCAGCTCCTTCAGGCGTGCGACCCGGCCCTTGATCGTCGTGAAGTTCGTCAGCATGCCGCCCATCCACCGCTCGGTGACGTAGGGCATGCCGACCCGGTTGGCCTGGTACTCGATGGTCTCGCGTGCTTGCTTCTTCGTGCCGACGAACAGCACGGTGCCGCCCTTGGCGACGAGGTCACGGGTGAAGCTGTACGCCTTCTCGATGTACCCCACGGTCTGGCGCAGATCGATGACGTAGATCCCGCCGCGCTCGCCGTAGATGAAGCGACGCATCTTGGGGTTCCAGCGCCGGGTCTGATGTCCGAAGTGGACACCTGCCTCGAGCAGCTGGCGCATGCTGGTGACGGCCACTGCGATCCTCCTCGGGTTCGGTTGAGCCTCCGCCCGCGTCGACCGGGAGCGGTGCACCGGCGCCGGGGGGCGCCAGCGGCACCGACCTGCGACCCACCTCGCATCGTGCGAGGCACCGGGGTCGCCCGTCAGCGGACGTGTGTGATGGATGATGTCGGGTCGAGCGCACGCGCTGCCACCTCGGCTCGAGGTGGCACCGCCCCGACCGGGAGGGCAGGAACGGTCACGTCGATGGCGCTCACGTCAGCGGGCCCGACCGTGATGGCCGGACCCGGTGCGAGGAGGGTAGCGGAGCGAGAAGAGCCGCGGGGACGGCCGCAGGGTCGCCGTCATCTCGGCGCGGCACGACCGATCCGCCCGAACGGTGCACGCCACAGGCCCCAGAGCTTGAGAGCGAGGGCACCACCGGCGATGCCGTGACCGAGCTCCCGGCCGAAGAAACTCGGGAGGTGTCCGGCACCGCTGGTGACCTCCTCGCCCGCGAGGAAGCGCCATGTCACCTCCCTGACCGCTTCGGTCTCCAGCACGCTGCTGTGGCCACCTGGGAGCACCCGATGGTCGATCCGGGTCCTTCCGTCGACCTCCACCGAACCGTCGGGGACCGGCGTCAGGACCTCATCGGTCGGCTGCTGAGCGCGGTATGGGGTCACCACGAGGTCACGGGAGCCCCCGATCGTGAGCATCCGCGTGCCCATCGCGAAGGGGCCGGCCGCCGGGTCGCCGCGTACCTGATCCCATGCCTGTCCGAGTTCACGCAACTGCTCGCTGCCCCGTGCGAGCTCGTCGATCGCCGGTGCAGACAGCGGGAGCACGTCCGCGCCGGGATGGGTGCGATGCCGATCCCGCTCCCCGAAGCCGTCGAAGAGGATGTCGTCATCGAGGACCTGGCCGAGCACCGCCGGGTCCGAGCCTCGTAACGGCGCACCGATCGTCACGACGTGACCGATCGGAGGCAGCGTCCGGTCGTAGGGGTCGTGATGCTCGAGGAGGTAGCGCACGATGACGACGCCACCCATCGAGTGGCCGATCAGATCCACGGCACGGCCCGGTTCACGGGCGGCCTGTGCTCGCAACTGCTCGGCGAGGCGAGCTGCCGCCGGTCCGGTCCCCTCCCAGGTGTCGGACGGCCCGTAGGGCCGCTGGTCACGTCGGGGGTCGGTTTCCTCCTCGCGCCCGGGGTCACGACCGGCGTAGGAGAAGGCGGTGACGCTTCGCGGGTCGTAGCCGAGGTGCTCCGCATCGAGGACCTCGCTGTCGGAGGACGACGCCAGGCCGGCGAGGAACACCACGTGATTGGGGTTCGGCGGGGCAGCGAAACCCGCATCGACGGCCTCCGGGCTACTGGCGACGAAGAGCTCCCCGAGGCGACCACCGGACCAGGGATCATATGGCTCGACGACGTGTCCCGTCCCGACCCAGTGACCGGAGCCGACCAGAGCCGGGCGTGCGCGTCCGACCGAGAGGAGTCGCAAGGGATCGATGCGGCCGCCGGCGCGGTCACGGGCACCCCAGTGGAGCCCCTCGTCACGACCACCCGTGCCATGGCCTCCGGGGGCCAGCGAGGCCACGCGCTGGCCTCGAAGCACCGCCTCACCGGTTCGCACCTGCAGGTCGGTGACGGGCCCGTAGGTCGTGACGACCCCGTCAGCGTGGGCGATGCTCAGCCACTGCCGCCCTGCGACCGGGCCCGCGAAGACGACCTGGCCGGTCGCTGCCGCGAGGACCTCCGCTCCGATCGGCAACTCCACGTCGACCCCGCGATGACCAGCAGCGAACGCCGAGCGCGGAGCCGCGAAACCACGGCGGATCCGGCCGGCGGCGGGCATGGAGTAGGTGACGTCGACGCCGAGGTCGGCCGCCCGACCGGGAACGATCGGGTCCGGGGCTGGACCGAGAGGTGCAGGATCGCCCGCGGCGGGGATGCCCGAACCCACCAGCACGACCAGCGAGAGTAGGAACGCGCACCACCATCGTGCTGGCCGCGGTGGCACGGTGGACGGGACGCTGCGCACATCGGGATCTCCCCGCCCCCGGGTTACCGACCGGGAACGGTAGAGCCATCCCCCACCGAACTCGCTGGACGTACCCGCGGCCCTGTGGAAAGCCCGCTGCGCGTCCTACCCGCGCATGACCTCCCCGAGCTTGGTCCTGAGGCTGAGCACCGCCTTGGTGTGGATCTGGCAGATGCGCGACTCGGTGACGCCGAGCACATCGCCCACCTGTGCCAGGGTCATGCCTTCGAAGTAGTACAGGCCGAGGACCGTCTGCTCCCGCTCGGTCAAGCGGGTCAGGGTCTCGCGCAACAGCCGTTTCGTCTCCTCGTCGTCGAGGGACTCGTCTGGCAGGGACGCGGTCAGGTCCTGCAGCGTGTCGACGAGCGTGATGCGGTCGCCGTCGCCGACATCCAAAACCTCGTCGAGCGCCGCGATGGACGTCATCGACATCCGCGTGAGGGTGTCCTGGAGTTCGGTGAGCGTCCAACCCAGCTCGTCGGCCAGTTCCTCGTCGCTCGGGGTGCGCTTCAGTTGGGTCTCCAGGACCTGCATGGCCGTCTCGACCTTGCGCGCACGGGCGCGCACGGAACGCGGGACCCAGTCCACGCTACGAAGCTCGTCGATGATGGCCCCGCGGATCCTCGCGACGGCGTAGGTCTCGAACTTGTACCCACGGTCCGGCTCGAACTTCTCGATCGCGTCCATCAGGCCGAAGATGCCGTAGGAGACCAGATCCGCGTGCTCGACATGCGCCGGCATCCCGACCGCGACGCGTCCCGCCACGTACTTGACGAGCGGCGCGTAGTGCAGGATGAGCTGCTCACGGACGTCCAGTGAACCGCCGGCGCGGTACTCGGCCCACAGGACCGAGACGTCGCGCTCAGTGATCACCGACGTGCTCACGCTCGAACCCCTCGGTCGGGACGTTCAGCCGCCCACCTCTGCAGCGACACGGGGTCGATGCTACCCACGTGGCGTCACCGTGTCCGTGATCGCGCTGCGCCGGCCACGCCCCCGAGCCCGCGGATGGGCTGCCGAGTGGACCTCGCGGAGCCGTCCGCGGGAGAGGTGGGTATAGCGCTGGGTGGTCGCCAGCGATGCATGCCCGAGCAACTCCTGCACCTGCCGGACGTCGGCGCCATGCTCGAGGAGATGGGTGGCGACGCTGTGGCGCAGCGTGTGCGGCGTGACCTCGCCGAGCCCCGCCGCCCGCGCCGTTCGGGCGACGACGGTCCGCGCGTCCCGCACTCCGAGCGGATCACCGCGTCGGTTGACGAACACCACATCCGAGACCACGCGGAGGGCGTCGTCGAGGAGCACGGGACGGCCGGCCCCGAGGTAGCGCCGGAGTGCGGAGACCGCCGGGTCGCCGATCGGAACGATCCGCTGCTTGCCACCCTTGCCGTCGAGACGCACGAGCTGCTGCTCGAGGTCGAGCGAGCCCATCGACAGGGGGCACACCTCGCCGATCCTGGCCCCGGACGCGTACAACAGCTCCAGCAACGCCCGGTCGCGCAGCGACACCGGATCCTGCCCGTCGACCGCCTCGAGCAAGGCGCGGACCTGATCCACCCGCAGGACACGGGGCAGGTGCCGCCCCTGCTTCGGGCTCGCCAGCACCGCCGCCGGATCATGGGTCACGTGCCCCCGGCGAGCCAGCAGGGCGAACCAGGTCCGGAGCGTCGATGCCCGACGTGCTGCCGTGCTCCGCGCCAGGCCCCGGGCCTGGAGGTCAGCGAGGTAACGGCGCAACAGTGCGAGGTCGACCGCTGCCGGTGAGACCGCCCCCCACTCGACCAGGCGCCGGGCGACGTCCTGCGCATCCCGCCGGTAGGCGAGCACCGTGTTCTCCCGTCGGCCGCGTTCCCCGGAGATGTGCTCGGTCAACAGCGCGATGGCCTCCCGCCAGGCAGGCGGGAGCGCAGCGGGGTCGGGAAGGTCACGCGTCGGGTGACCCGAGGGTTCGGTTGCAGTGATCACCACACGAGCCTGTGCCCTGGTGTTGCGGAAGTCAAGCTACGTGGGAGATGTGGTTCGAGACGGCGATCGTCGCAACACCAGTCCATCTGGACGCTCGACGACGACCCCAGCGACCTGCGCGCGGGTCAGTGCCGCCAGGGCGGCCCCGGTCGCCATGCCGCTGTCATCGGCGATCTGGCCCATCGGGATCGCCCGTGGCCAGGCAGCCGCCAGGACGGCGAACAGGGGCGTGGGGAGGCCACCACGATCGCCCACACCGTCGACCTCGGGTGCGGCCGCTGGCGCGCTCGATCCCAGCGCATCGAGCAGGTCGTCCGGGCCGGTGCATGGCGCGGCCCCCTCAGCCAGGAGACGGTGTGGAGCCGCGGAGCCGGGGGCCCGGACGTCCCCGGGCACGGCGAGGACGGGCCGTCCGCGTTCGATGGCTGCCGAGGCCGTCAGGAGCGCCCCGGAACGGGTGCCACCTTCCACGACCACGGTGACATCTGCCAGAGCGGCGACGATCCGATTGCGAGCGCGGACCACGCCGGCGCGTGGCGGTGCGAAGGGCAGCTGCTCGGAGAGGATCGTGCCTCCATGGGCACGGACCTCGTCGAACAGCCCACCCGCACGCGCGTGCGGTCGTGGGTAGTCCACGTCATGTCCGCAACCGAGGACCACGGTGGTCCCGCCGGGGCCACCGACCGCACCGCGGTGAGCGGCGGCATCGACGCCGATGGCGCCGCCCGAGACCACGCGCACACCCGCCGCCGACGCGGCGCCGGCGAGCCAAGCGGCGACCCCGCTCCCGTAGGAGGTGGCTCGACGGGACCCGACGATCGCGACCGCTGGTCCGTCGGGAGGGAGCGCCCCAGCCATGGCCAGGAGGATAGGAGCATCGCTGTCCGGCCAACCGTCCGCCACGCGATCGGGATACGCCGGGTCGCCGACCATGGCCAGGCGACAGCCCCGCGCCCGCCACGGCACGACGAGGGGCATGGCTGCTCGGACGTCGTCCTCGCGGAGCTGCGTCTCGATGTGCAGACGCCATCGGGCGGAGCTCACGGGATCCTCGGCGCCGGTGTCCCGCATCAGCCGACGCAACGACTCGAGCGTCCGGCGCGGCCGGACCGCCCACGCCAGCAACGAAGCCAGCATCTCCGGGTCGGTCCCCGGCGCGGCGATCGGCACCAACACCTCGGTCAGTCGATCGAGCCTCACGCCGCTCATGCCGTCACCGCGACCGGGGGGAGGCGGTAGGCCAGAGCCTCCTCGAGGTGTTCCGAGCCGACGACCTCCTGGTCAGCGAGATCGGCGATGGTGCGCGCGACCCGCAGGACGCGATCGAACGCCCGGGCCGAATCGCCACCACCTGCGAGCACCGTGGCCAGATTGCGCACGGCCCGCTGGTCGGTGGTACGACGCACCTGGGCTGCGGTCGCGTCACGGTTGACGAGTTGCCCACCCCAACGGCCGGCCGCATGCGCGCGGGCACCGGCGACCCGCCTCGCAACGCTCGAAGTGGCTTCCCCGGGGCGGGCGTCGAGCAGTTCCGCCCGTGCCAAGGGACGCAGCGAGACCTGGATGTCCAACCGATCCAGGAGGGGGCCAGACAGCCGCGCCCGGTACCGCTCGATGCGGTCGGGCCGACACGTGCAGGAGCGAAGAGGGTTGCCGAGATGGCCGCACGGGCACGGATTGGTCGCTGCTACGAGCAGGACCGAAGCCGGGTAGGTCACGCGCGCCCGTGTGCGGGTGAGAACGACCTCGCCGCGTTCCAGCGGCTGCCGCAGGGCATCGAGCACCGGCCGGGGTAGCTCCAGGAGTTCATCGAGGAGCAGGACCCCCCGGTTGGCGAGAGAGAGCTCACCGGGACGCGGGATCCCGGAGCCGCCGCCGACCAGGGCGGCGGCGGAGACGACCTGGTGCGGCGCCCGCAGCGGCGGGCGACGTGGCATGGGATCGTCCGCACGGCGTTCCCCCGCCAGCGAGTGGACCGCAGCGACCTCGAGGGCCTCTTCGGGGCGAAGGTCCGGCAGGAGACCGTGGAGACGTTGCGCCAGCATCGTCTTGCCGCACCCAGGAGGACCGGACAGCAGCACGTGGTGCCCGCCGGCCGCTGCGATCTCGACCGCCCGACGAGCCAGCGCCTGTCCTCGGACATCCGCCAGGTCGGGAGGCGGGGGCGCCTTCGCGGTCACCGTCGGTACCGGCAGCGGTGCGGTCCACGTCCCGCGCAGCAGGGCGGCGACCTCCGCCAGGTCGGCGACGGGGACGATCTCCAGGCCGGGCACGTGCGCTGCGTCACCCGCACCGGCTGCAGGAACCAGGAGGCGGTCGGCGCCGAGCTCCCGCGCCCCGGCCGCGATGGGAAGCTGCTCATCGATGGCGCGGACGGAGCCGTCGAGACCGAGCTCTCCGCACGCCCAGGTCGCGCGCGCGGCCTCCAACGGCACCTGTCCCGTCGCCGCCAGGACGGCGATCGCGAGAGGCAGGTCGAACGCCGTGCCTACCTTCGGCAGGTCGGCAGGTGCGAGGTTGATGACCAGTCGCTCGGCCGGCCAGTGCAGTCCCTGGCGCTGGACCGCCGTCCGGACCCGCTCGCCCGACTCGCGGACCGCCGCATCCGGTAGGCCAACCAGTCTCAGGCCCGGTAGACCGGGGCTGCTGCTGGCCTCGACACGCACCTCTCGTGGACGCAGGCCCACCAGCGCCACGCCCCGCACCGTCGCCAAGGCCCGCACCATCTCAGCCCAACCCGATGAGGTGGGTCAGGCTCGGCCGGGCGGCGAGATCGATGGCGATCAGGTCGATCCGCACGTGGGCGTATCGCGTCGGCTGTTCCCGGAGGAACGCTGCCGTGAGCGCACGCAGGCGACGATGCTTGCGGTGGTCCAATGCGGCCACCGCACCACCGAAGGGCTCCGCGGCCCGTCTCGTCTTGACCTCGCACACGACCAACGTGGTGGTCGCCTCATCCACGGCGATCACATCCAACTCGCCGCGGAGCTCCCCGTCCGCCACACGCCAGTTCCGCGCGAGCGGTCTCAGGCGATCGTGCGTGCGCAGGTGACGGGCTGCGACGCCCTCACCGATCGCGCCGAGGTCGGCCGCCGTGACGGGTAGCCCGGCGGTCAGCGCCCGCCGGTCGGCGGGGTCGAGGTCGAGGCGATGCGCGGTGGTGTCCATGCCGGCACGCTACGGGCACCACCACGGTGACCCCGGATGAGGTACCACCGGGCTGTGGACAAGCGGTCACAGCACGCCGAAGCCCCACAGCAGCGCCGCGCCGATGACGACCACGGCGGCGACGAGCAACCACAGATCGTTGCCCTTGTCGTCGCGGTAGCGGCGGGTGGCGTCGAAGCCCACGGCGATCAGCTCCTACCGGTCACTCGTCGAGGAAGTCGGTCACATCGGCCTCGTCGTGGACGAGCTCCTCGACGTTGACGTCCCGGAAGGTGAGGACCCTCACCTGCTTCAGGAACCGTGCCGGGCGGAACATGTCCCACACCCACGCATCCTTCATCTCGAGCTCGAACCAGAGGTCGCTGCCCTCGTGCGGGGTCACCGAGACCTCGTTGCAGAGGTAGAAGCGTCGCTCGGTCTCCACCACGTACCGGTACAGGCGGACGACATCGCGGTACTCGCGGTACAGCGACAGTTCGAGGTCCGTCTCGTAGGCGTCGAGTTCCTC
The DNA here is from genome assembly GCA_040904745.1 of Nitriliruptoraceae bacterium. GTDB lineage: Bacteria > Actinomycetota > Nitriliruptoria > Nitriliruptorales > Nitriliruptoraceae > T1Sed10-7. The sequence continues at coordinate 25,274 of JBBDSW010000129.1, read as the reverse complement.
GGGATTCACGTGGCGCCTCCGGCCCGGGACCGGCCCCGGGCGAGGTTCGGAGGGTAGCGGCGGTGTCCCCGCTAGGTTCTCGACATGCCCTCCCGTGACGCAACCCGACGGTCCGATCCCACGCCGTCGGTGACCGTGGACCTCGAACGTGCCCACGCTGGCACCGCGACCACGATCGCCGGCGTGGACGAGGTCGGGCGCGGGTCCTGGGCGGGCCCGCTGACCGTCGGAGCGGTGGTCCTCGACCTCGACGATGTCCCGATCGGGCTCAGGGACTCCAAGCGACTGACCCCGAGACGTCGGGAGGCACTCGCAGCGGAGATCCACCAGCGGGCCGCGGTCGGCTTCGGCGAGGTGTCCTGCGGGGAGTTGGACCACGTCGGGCTGGCGGCCGCCCTGCGCCTGGCCGCGGTACGAGCCGTCGACGCCCTCCCGGTCGCCCCGGACCTCGTCCTGATCGATGGCACCGTCGATCTGCTCGCCGGGCACGGCGTGCGGACCGCGACGGTGGTCGGTGGGGACGACCGCAGTGCCTCGATCGCGGCGGCATCGATCGTTGCCAAGGTCCGCCGCGACGCCGAGATGTGTGGGTACGACGGTGCGCATCCGCGCTACGGGTTCGCCGCGAACAAGGGCTACCCCTCCCCCGGCCACCGGGAGGCGCTGGCCACCTACGGCCCGTGCGCGCTCCACCGGCGGAGCTGGCAACCGATCCGCAAGCTCCTCACACAACCGTCGCTGCCATGGTCGTGAGTGGCGACGCTCCGCGGCTCACCGAACCCCGACGCCGAGGTCGTGCTCGACGTCGGTCAACGTCGTGGCGTGCTCGAACGGCCAGATGATCAACACGGCTCGTCCGACGACCTTGTCGGCGTCGACGAACCCGAGATCGCGACGCGAGTCCGACGAGTTCGGACGGTTGTCCCCGAGGAAGAACAGTGAGTCGTCGGGCACCGTGACGGGGCCGAAATCCGACGGGTCCTCGAACGCCACGTACGGCTCATCGAGCGTGACCCCGTTGACCATGACGACCCCGTCCTCGATCAGGATCTCGTCACCAGGCAAACCGATCGCGCGCTTGACGAAGTCCCGGGCACTCGCCGGCACCAACCCGAGGAACTGCCCGAAACCCCGTACGACCCGCGAACCGACGCTCAGGTCCGGATCGACCTCACCGAAGGAGTCCCCCTCGAAGACGAGGATCTCCCCACGCAACGGCTCACGGAACCGGTAGGTGACCTTCTCGACGATCATCCGGTCGTCGACCTGCAGGGTGGGTTCCATCGAACTCGACGGGATGTAGAAGACCTGCACCACGAACGTACGCAGCAGGAACGCCAGCACCAGGGCGATCAGCAGCAGGAACGGTAACTCCCGCAGGAACGAACCGCCGGATCGTGCCTGACCGCGACCGCGATCATCGCCCACCGAGACACCGTCGTCGCCCGGGCGGGGCGGCACCGGGGGCTCCTCGTTCGCCTCCTCGTGCAGCGGTGGGAACAGCCAGCCCGGGTCGCCGGTGGCATCGCCGTTCGACGAGCTGTCCGGAACGGGCTCGTCATCGGGCGCGGCGCCACGCTCTGGGTCCTGGTCAGCCATGCAGCAACCCTACCGGTGAGCGAACGGCGACCGACCGGGACGATGGCCGCGATCGGTGGCAACGCGGACGGGCGATGTCAGCCCGCGAGGTTGCGCTTCTCCTTGATGCGCGCCGCCTTACCGACACGATCGCGGAGGTAGTAGAGCTTGGCGCGCCGGACCTTGCCGCGGCGGGCGACCTCGATCGACTCGATCACGGGACTGTGCACGGGGAAGGTCCGCTCGACACCGACGCCGAAGCTGATCTTCCGGACCGTGAAGGTCTCGCGGAGCCCACCGCCCTTGCGGGCGATGACCACGCCCTCGAAGACCTGCACCCGGGCGCGGGTCCCCTCGACGACGCGGACGTTCACCTTCACCGTGTCGCCCGGCCAGAACTCCGGGATGTCGTCGCGGAGACGCGACTGCTCGACGAGGTCGACCTTGTTCATCGGGCTGCCTTCGGTGGTCCTGGCGACGGGAGAGCGTGGCGCGTTGGCACCCACGGACGGACGTGTCACCGTCGCTCGATCCTCACGGGTGCGCATGGTGGCGCGTGGTGGGACTCGCGAGGGGAGGTGGGAGAGCGCGCGCGTTCACGGCGACGCACGGCGCGAGGCGGGAGGATACGGCCCGGACACCTCGCCGGTCAACCTGCGCCGAGCCTGCACGGCCTGGAGGGGCACGGGGCGCTCACCGGTCACTCGTCTCGGACCAGGTCGGGCCGCCGCTCGTGCGTGAGCGCTGTGGCCTGCTCCTGGCGCCAACGCTCGATCGCGGCGTGATCGCCGGAGGTCAGGACCGCGGGGACCGCGTGGCCGCGCACCTCGGCCGGACGGGTGTACTGCGGGTACTCCAGGAGCCCGGAACTGAACGACTCCTCGGCAGGCGACACCGCGTTGCCGACGACACCGGGAACCAACCGCGTGACCGCCTCGATCACAGCGGCCGAGGCCACCTCGCCACCGAAGAGGACGTAGTCGCCGATCGACACCTCGTCGGTGGCGACGAGGTCGTGGACCCGCTCGTCGATCCCCTCGTACCGGCCACAGAGGAGCACCAAGCGCTCCTCGTGCGCCAACTCGGCGGCGAGGGACTGGGTCAGGGGGCGCCCTCGGGGTGTCAGCAGGACCGTCCGGGGCCGTGGTCCACCGGCCACCTGCCGCGAGGTGCTCGCCTCCTCATCGTTCCAGACGTCCTCGCAGGCGGCGATCCAGACATCGGCCCGCATCACCATGCCCGCCCCTCCGCCGTAGGGAGCGGCGTCGACGCTGCGGTGTCGATCGGTGGCCCACGCCCGCAGGTCATGGACGCGGACGTCCAGCGCACCCTCGGCGATGGCACGACCGAGCAACGAGGTGGTCAGGGGACCCTCGAACCAGCCGGGGAAGATGGTCAGGATGTCGATCCGCATCGAACTCATCCCTCTGGCTCGCCATCGACGAGCCCCTCGGGTGGATCCACGACGAGTACCAGCGAACCCCCCGCCCGCTCGACGAGCTCGGCCAACCCGTCGGCCGCCGGCAGGAGCCAGGTGCCGTGCTCGGAGCTGACCTCGAGCAGGTCGTAGCCGGCCGCGTCGGGTAACTCGATCAGGCCCGAGACCTCGCCGAGCACCCGACCATCGATGTGCTCGACCGGGAGGCCGACGAGCTCGTGGGCGAAATAGGTCTCGGCGGACTCGAGCGGGACCGCCGCCGCGCGGACCTCCTGGCCCCGCAGACGCTCGGCCGCCGAGCGATCGGTGACCTCGTCGAACGCGAGGAGCACCCGGCCCTGATGGGGTCGGCTCGTCGTGATGATCCGGGCGCGGCCGCCGACCTCCACCTCGACCCCGGCAGCGAACCGGCCGGGCACGTCGGAGAGCGACTCGACGACCACCTCGCCGCGGATGCCGTGCGCCTTGACGACACGGCCGATCAGGACGAGTTCGCGGTCAGCATCTGCGGTCACGGTGCCCCCTAGCGGGTCCCCGACCGGGCCGTCAGTCCACGATCTCGACGGTGACGTTCTCGTCGTCGAGCGAGCCGGCGGCCTTGACCAGGGTCCGGATCGCCTTGGCGGTCCGACCCCGTTTGCCGATGACCTTCCCGAGGTCCTCGTCGTGGACGTGGAGCTCGAGCACGGTCTCCCGGTCGTCCTCCTCCACCTCGATGCGGACCTCGTCCGGATGGTCGACGAGCTGCTTGGCGACGAACTCCAGGACGTCCTCGGACCTCACTGGCCACCCCCGCCCTCGGCAGCCTCGGCCGCCTTGGCCTTGGCCTTCTTGGAGAGCCGCTGCTTCTGCTCCCCGGAGCGGTCGCGCTTGGGCTCGTCGCCGGGCTTGAACTCCTCCCAGACGCCGGTGATGCGCAGGATCTTCTCGACCGGCCCGGTCGGCTGCGCGCCGTGCTGCAACCAGTGGAGTGCCCGCTCGTTGTCGACCTCGATGCGTGACGGCTCCTCGAGCGGGTGGTACTGCCCGATGATCTCGATGAAACGGCCGTCGCGCGGCGAACGGGCGTCCGCGGCGACGATGCGGTAGTGGGGACGCTTGGAGGCGCCCTCACGACGGAGGCGGAGCTTGACAGCCATGATGGGTCCCTGACGGGTAGGCGGGCGCAGGCACGCGCGCCGCGATGACGACGATCCGTACCCGAGCGGGTGGGTGCTCGCGTGGTGGGGCGAGCGGCCGGCAGGGCGGAGATCGTCCGGACGTGGTGCTCGACGGGAGGAGGACCTCGGGTCGAGCGCACGGAAGCGTAGCGGAGCGTCGTGCCTCAGGCACCCCGCCGCGTGCCCGCGCTCAGCGGCGCTTGCCCCGCCGGGGTGAGGGTTGGAGTCCCTGGAAGCCACCGAGCCCCTGTGCGCCGCCTCCTCCCATCTGCTGCTGGAGTTGGCGTACGGCGGCCGCCTGTCCCTTGGCGCCGCGAGCACCCTTGGGCTTGTTGCCCTGCTGGCCGGCCATCTTCGCGGCGCTCTTCATCACCTTCTGGACCTCGGCGAACTGCTTGACGAGCCGGTTCACCTCCGTGACGGTCGTCCCCGAACCGGCTGCGATCCGCTTGCGGCGACGTCCGTTCAACACGCCCTTTGGATCCCGGCGCTCGGCCGGCGTCATCGAGTTGATGATCGCCTCGACACGGCCGAACTGGGCGTCGTCGACGTCGACGTCCTTCAGTTGCTTGCTCATCCCCGGCATCATCCCGAGCAGGCCCTGCAGCGGCCCCATCCGCTTCAGCATCTGCAGCTGATCCAGGAAGTCCTCCAGCGTGAAATCGCCGGACAGCAGGGCTTCCTCGGCCTTGGCGGACTCCTCCTCGGTGTAGGTCGCCTCGGCCTTCTCGATCAGCGACATCACGTCGCCCATACCGAGGATGCGCGAGGCCATGCGGTCGGGGTGGAAGGCTTCGAAGTCCTCCATGCCCTCGCCGACCGAAGCGAACATGATGGGAGCGCCGGTCACCTCCCGCACCGACAGTGCCGCACCACCGCGTGCATCACCGTCGAGCTTGGCCAGCACCACCCCGTCGAAGCCGACCTGGTCCGAGAACGCCTTGGCGACGTTGACGGCCTCCTGACCGATCATCGCGTCGATCACGAACAGGGTGCGGACCACGCCACCGTGCTCACCGACCACCTCGGTGATCGCGCGGGCCTGGGCCAGCATCTCCTCGTCGACGTGGAGCCGACCAGCCGTGTCCACGATGACCGTGTCACAGCCGGTCTCGCGCGCCTTGGTGATGCCGTCACGAGCAACCGGGACCGGGTCGCCCGAGGTCGCAGGCGCGTAGACGTGGGCGTCCACGCGCTTCGCGTTCACCTTGAGCTGCTCGACCGCGGCTGGCCGCTGCAGGTCGCAGGCGACGAGCATCGGGTTGCGGCCCTTGCTCTTCAGATGCTTGGCGAGCTTGCCCGCAGCCGTGGTCTTCCCGGAGCCCTGGAGTCCGGCCAGCACGATGACCGACGGCGGCGGACCCTTGAGGTCGAGCGTTGCCGACTCCCCGCCCAGCGCCCGGGTCAGCTCCGCATCGACGGCCTTGATGACCGTCTGCGACGGGTTGAGCGACTTGGCGACCTCTTCGCCCACCAGTTGCGCACGCAGCCGCTCGATGATGCCCTTGACCACCTTGAAGTTGACATCCGCCTCCAGCAGCGCGAGACGGATCTCCTTCAGGGTCGCATCGACCGTCTTCTCGTCGAGGCGACCGCGCCCCTTGACCTTGTCGAGGGCAGCCTCGAGCTTGGTGGCGAGGGTGTCGAACACGAGGTGGCTCCGGCGATCGGGAGGGCACGAACAGGGGCAGGACCGGGGGGCGAGGGTAGCGACCCCCCTCACGGCTTAGAGGCGGTCGCCCTCAGGCCTCGAGGTCGGCGAACAGCCCCTCGACGAACAGTTCCGGATCGAACGGTGCCAGGTCGTCGATCTCCTCACCGAGCCCCACCAGCTTGACGGGGAGTCCGAGTTCGCGTTGGACGGCGACGACGATGCCGCCCTTGGAGGAACCATCGAGCTTGGTGAGCGCGATACCGCTCACGTCGACGGCCGCGAGGAACGCCTGTGCCTGCGCGATGCCGTTCTGCCCGGTGGTCGCATCGAGGACGAGGAGCGTCTCCTCGAGGGGGCCAGCCTGCTTCTCGAGCACGCGTTTGACCTTGCCGAGCTCGTCCATCAGCTGCCGCTTGTTGTGGAGGCGTCCCGCGGTATCGACGATCAGCAACTCGCTGCCGTTGGACACGGCTGCGTCGTAGGCCTCGTAGGCCACCGACGCCGGGTCGGCCCCCTCCTCCTTGCGCAACAGCTGCGCGCCGGTTCGCTCGGCCCAGATCCCGAGCTGCTCGGCCGCCGCGGCACGGAAGGTGTCGGCAGCGGCCAGGGTGACGGTCCGTCCTTCGCGAGCCTCGATGGCGGCCAGTTTGCCGATGGTGGTCGTCTTGCCCGTGCCGTTGACCCCGGTGACCAGCCACACCGTCGGACCCTGATCGGTCGCGCGACCGAGCTCGCGGTCGGAGGAGGCGAGCGCGGTGCGCAGTTCGTCCTTGAGGAGCTCGAGGACCGCGGCGCCGTCGTTGGCGCCCGTCTCGCGAGCCCGTCGTCGGAGCTCCTCGACGATCTCCATCGTGGCCGTCACGCCCACGTCCGCGCTGATCAGGGCCTCTTCGAGCCCTTCCCAGGCCTCCTCGGTGACACCGCCGCCGAAGAGTTCCACGACGGAGGTCCCGAGGACGTTTCGCGTCCGGCTGAGTCGGCGGCGGAAGCGCTCCCCCAGCCCGACCACCTCGGGTTCGACCAGGGCTGCGGGGCTGTCGGGGACCGCAGGAGCGTCGACCTCCCCGACCTCAGGAGCTGCCCTCGGCGCCGTGAGGTCGTCGGCTTCGCGCTCGGTGTCCGGCGCACCGGAACGTCGTACTGATCGCACGAGAAGGGCGCCCCCACCGCCGAGTACGAGGACGCCGAGCACCGCGGCCAACAACGGCTCGGCCTCGACGAACCCGACGAGCCCGAGGACGGGCAGCAGCAGGGGGACGACGGACACGGGAACCTCCTCGGAGTGCAGAGCCGGGCGGGCGGCGCGGTCAGCGACGCCGCCGCGGTCGGTCAGGCAGGGCTGGAGACGTCTTCGAGGACGGCCTCGGTCGGCGCATCGCTGGCCCGGTCTTCGAGGGCCGCCGCCGGCTCCTCGTCGCGCAACCGCTCCGCGACGACCTTGGTCACCGCATCCGGCCCCATGGTGACCCCGTACAGCACATCCGCGATCTCCATCGATCGCTTCTGGTGCGTGACCAAGATGATCTGGGCGTGACCGCGGAACGACCGGATCACCTTGAGCAGCCGTTGGAGGTTCACGTCGTCGAGGGCCGCGTCGACCTCATCGAGGACGTAGAACGGACTCGGTCGTGCACGGAAGATCGCGAACACGAACGCCAGCACCGTCAGTGACCGTTCGCCACCGGACAGCAGCGACAGCCGGGTCACGCGCTTGCCTGGCGGTCGCGCCTCCACCTCGATCCCCGTGGTCAACAGGTCATCCGGCTCGGTGAGGACGAGCCGGCCATGGCCGCCGGGGAACACGGTGGCGAAGGTCAGCTCGAACTCGCGGGCGATGTCGTCGAAGGCGACGCGGAAGACCTCACGGATGCGATCGTCGACCGCCACGACGACCTCCTGCAGGTCCCGCTTGGAGCGGCGGAGATCGTCGAGCTGATCGGAGAGGAACGCATGGCGTTCCTCGAGGGCCTTGAACTCCTCGAGCGCGAGCGGGTTGACCCGACCGAGCAGGCCGACCTTGCGGACCAGCTCATCCTCGCGGGCGACGAGTTCCTCATGGTCGTCCCCGGTGGCATCGGGGTGCTCAGCACGCAGCTCCGCCGGGCTGAGCGAGAGCTCGTTGCGCACGCGGGTGGTGAGGTGCTCGAGCCGGGCGGTGACGTCCTGGCGACGGAGATCCGCAGCATGGCGTTGCTCCGTGTGCTCGCTCAGCTCCCCCTGGATCGTGGTGATCCGCTCTCGGGCGGCCTCGAGCTCGTCGGTCACGGCCTGCACCTTGCCAACGAGGTCGTCCCGCTCACCTGCCGCCGACTGGACCGAGCGCTCGACGCGCTCGAGCGCGACGCGGGCGACGATGGCGAGCTCTCCGCACCGCTCGATCCCACGCCGACGGGCCTCCCGCCGCCGCGCTGCGTCGGCCAGAGCCGCCTCGACCTGCTCGGCTTCGCGTCGCAACGACGCCGCCTGTTCCTCGAGGTGCCGGACCTGCTGGGTGGTGCGCTCCAGCGTCAACCGCGCGTCCAACTCGTGCTCGCGTGCGACCTCTACCGCCTCATCGAGCTCGACCGCCGTGTCGTCCAGCCCCTGCTCCGGCTCCGCGGCCGGCTCGGCGGGACCTCGGGAGTTGAGTTCCGACAGGGCACCTCGATCCCGTTCGAGGACCTGCTCGAGCTCCGCGCGCTGGGCCGCGACGACCTCCCGCTGGTTCGCGAGCGAGTGGAGCTCCTTGTTGAGGCGTGCGAGCCGTTCCGCCGCGCCGGTGATGCGCGCGTCCGACTCGTTGATCCGCTCCGTGGCTCCGGCGAGCCGTTCCTCGGCCTCCCGGAGCGCCGCTTCCGCGCTCGTCCGTGCCTCGCCGACCTCGGCGAGTTGGACGGCCAGTTCCTCGGCCACCGCCTCGGCCTCATCGGCAGCGGTGGCGGTCACCACCGAGGAGCGCTGCGGCGAACCCGCCGCGCGGTAGCCCTCCGGCCCGGCGATGTCCCCGTCAGGGGTGACGAAGCTGCGCGTGCGATCCCGGCCATGGAGCAGGACGGCCGTGGTCCAGTCCTCGACCAGGTAGGTCCCGGCGAGCACCCTGCGGAGCGCGGTGACGACCTGCACGCTGGCTTCGTCGTCGTTCGCCGGCGCCAGGGCGTCGCCGATCGGCCGGGCCCTGGCCGTCTCCAGCCACGAAGCGAACTCCTCGTCGACCGACGACGACCCGCTCGCACCCGGCCGGGCGACCAGCACGACCGCGGACCCGGCCTGGGTGTCGCGCAGCCAGGCCACCGCCCGTTTGGCGTGCTCCTGGGTGCGGACCATGACCGCCTCGCCGATGGCACCGAGCGCCGCAGCGACGGCGACCTCGTCACCATCGACCCGCACGTGGTCGGCGACCGGACCGAGCACCCCATCGAGGTCGGCCTCGAGCAGAGCCGCCGTCCCTCCGTCCGCCTCAGCCAGGGCGGCGCGCAGCGCCTCGGCGCGTGCGACCTTGGAGGTCCGCTTCGCGTCGAGATCGCGGGCCTCGGCGGTCAACTGATCGACCTCCTCACGGTGCTCGGCGACCTCGGCCTCCGCGGCTTCCAGGGTCGTCGTCAGCTCGACCTCGTCGGTGTCGAGCCGACGGATCTGCTCCTCGACCTTGGCTACCTCCTCGGCGGCCTCGGCGACCCGCGCATCGAGGCTGCTCAGCGAGGAGTCGACCCGCCCGAGCTCCGACTGAGCGCTGGCGATCGAGCCGCGCAGGGCGGAGACCTCCCCCTCCCACCGAAGGACCCGTTCACGCGCTTCGGCGTGTCGACGCTGCTCGGCCTGGACCGCTTGCTCGTGTGCCCGACGGGCCTGCTCCGCCTCGCGCCGTCGGGTCTGAGCCTCGGCGTGGGCATCCCGCTGACGCTCCCGCTCCTCGGCGAGCGCACCGGCCTCCGCATCTACCCGATCGGCCTGTTCCCGAAGCTCCACCGGCGGGCGCCCCGCCAACGGCTCCTCGACGTACTCCACGAGGTGGCGGCGCTTCGCCTCGATGAGATCCGCCGTCCCGCGCAGACGCTCGGCCAGCGACGTCAGCGAGTGGTAGGTGCTGGTCGCTCTCTCGGCCGCCGGCCGGAGCACTCCGAGCTGTTGCTCGAGCTCCCGCGCACGCACACGCGCAGCTTCCAGGCGAGCTTCGACCTCGCGCTGCGCTGCGGCTGCCGCGTCCTCATCCCGTCCCTCGGCGGCCGCCAACCCTTCCAACCGTGCGAGCTCACCGGCTGCCAACGCCACTCTGACGGCACGCAGCTCCGCCTGGAGCGCCTGGTAGCGATCGGCCGCTTCCGCCTGCCGTTCCAACGGTCTCAGCTGCCGGCGTAGCTCCCTGAGGACGGTCCGCAGCTTGTCGACGTGCGCGTCGACCTGCTCCAGCTTGCGCAGCGCCCGTTCCCGGCGACGCCGGTGCTTGAGGATGCCTGCAGCCTCCTCGATGTAGCGGCGGCGTTCCTCCGGCTTGGCGTTCAGGATCTCGTCGAGTTGCCCCTGGCCGACGATCGTGTGGAGCTCACGTCCGAGACCCGTGTCGGAGAGCAGTTCCTGCACATCGAGCGCGCGGACCTCCTCACCGTTGATCTCGTAGGTCGTCTCGCCTTCGGCGTGGATCGTGCGGGCGATCCGGACCTCGCTGAACCCCGCGGCGCTGTCGGCGGTCCCGACCCCGCCGCCAGCGAGCGTTCCGTCCGCGTTGTCGATCTCGATCTCGACCCGCGCCTGGCTGGCCCGGTTGCGCGTCGGTGATCCGGCGAAGATGACGTCCGACATCGCACCGCCACGCACCTTCTTCGCGGAGTGCGTGCCGAGCACCCAGGCCAGGGCGTCGACGACGTTGGACTTCCCGGACCCGTTCGGACCGACGATGACGGTGATACCGGGCTCGACCTCGAGCGCGGTGCGATCCGCGAAGGACTTGAAGCCACGCATCGACAGCGACCTGAGGAACACACGACCTCCGGTGCGAAACGAACGCGGGCAGCGGGGAACCGCGCCGCCCCACCGACAGCGATGACGACGCGGAACGCGGATGCTAGCGGCGGTCAGCCCGACGCCGAGGTGGGCACCCACCGACGGGCGCGCACCGCGCCGTCACGGAGCCAGCGGCTGCTTCGATGCCTCCTCGGGATGCGGCTGGGGCACATCGGCGTCCGCAGCCTGCTGGGCAGCGGCCAGCGCGGCCTCCAGTTCCGCCACCCGCGCACGGAGCCGCCACAGCTCCTCGAGCAGCGCCCGGTGCTCCGCCGAGACGTACGTCCCGAACAGGGCCTTGCTCACCGCGCACCTCCGACCGACCAGCCTCCAGCGTAGTTGTGCGCTCGACGCACAGCGAGGCGGGAAGCGGAACGACCGCGGCAGCGCGCCCGATGGCCGCCTCAGCGCACGACGAACGACCCGTACCCATCGGGTGGTACGGATGCGACCTCGACGCCCTCGACCCGCGCGTGGTCGGGCCCACCGTCACGGATCCAATCGAGCACGGCCTCCACGCCGGGTTCCGGACCTTCGAGCCGAGCCTCCACCGCACCGTCGGCACGGTTGGAGACCCACCCCGTCACCCCGTGCTGCCGGGCCACCTCCCGGGTGCTCGCCCGGAAGAACACTCCCTGCACGCGGCCCCGGACGACGACGTGACGAGCCGTCATCGACCCATCCGACACGGCCGAGCCCCCCTTCTCAGATCATGCACTGTTCACAGTGATAGGTGTAGATGCCCTTCTTCAACCGTGTGCGCACGATCGGACGGCGACACCGCGGGCATGGCTTGCGGTCCCGGCCGAACACCTTGAGGTGCTGGGCCGACTCACCCTCCTCATCGACGAGGAGTTCCACCTCGACGTCGTCGAGACTGGTCCCAGCGGCCTTCATCGCCGCCACGATGATCTCCTGGGTCGCCCGGTACAGCCGCCGGATCTCCTGGGTGGACAACGTCGCCGACGGGTGGTCGTGGCGCAGCCCGGCCTCCCACAGGATCTCGTCGGAGTAGACCGGCCCGATCCCGACGATGTAGGTGGGGTCGATCAGCAGCATCTTGAGCGGACGGTTCGCGTCGGCCAGGAAGCGGCCGAACTCCATCCAGGTCGGGTTGTCATCCAGCAGGTCGAGGGCATCGGGACTGATCCCCGCGGCCTCGAGCGCTTCCTCGGTCGGGACGACCCCGGTCTTCAGCGTGGGCTCCTCGCCGACCTCCGAGAGGTGCAGTGCTCCACCGATCGTGAAGCTGACGGTGAGGTGGGTGTCATCGCCCGGTTCCTCGGTGGCCGTCTCCCGGTGCAGGGAGCCGCCTTCGCCGGGGTCGACGATCCACGTCTGGTCCCCATCGAGGTCGAGGAAGATCACCGAACCCCGTCGCCGGGCAGCCTCCACCTTGCGCCCCTCGAGGGCCTTGACGAAGCTCGGTCGGTTGCGGTGCAGGGGCCGCACCACGGCGGGGGTGCGCACGTCGACATCCTTGACCCGCTTGCCGACGATCTCCTTCTCGAGGTCCTTGCGCAGGACCTCGACCTCGGGCAGTTCGAGCACGTCACGTCCTTTTGGGGAGGTCCCCGTCTTCGCACGGGTCGTCACGGCACACGGCGGATCCCGGCGGACCCGACACGCTCGGTCGCGCGAACGCCGACGCTAGCCGACGGAGGAGGACGCCGACCGCTCGTCGGGTGGATGGGATGGGGACGGGGTCGGGTGCAGCGCCAGGTAGGCCTGTCTCGCTGCGCGCTGCTCCGCCTGCTTCTTGTTCCGTCCTTCGCCGCATCCGACCTCCCGGTCTGCCACCAGGACCCGGGCGGTGAAGGTCTTGCGGTGGTCTGGCCCTCGGGCTTCCACCTCGTAGCGCGGCACGCCACCGAACTCCGCCGCGGCGAGTTCCTGGAGGCTGGTCTTGTAGTCCAGTGCGGCTCCCCGCTCGGCCAGGTCGGCGAGGACGTCACCGAACAACCGCTGCACGAGGTCGTAGGCGCTGCCGAAGCCCTGATCGAGGTAGACCGCCCCGACCACCGCCTCCAGGGTGTCGGCCAGGATCGAGTCCTTGTCGCGACCACCGGACTCCTGCTCGCCCCGTCCGAGCTTGACGTAGCCACCGAGGCCGATCCCGCGGGCCACGTCGGCCAACGAGGCGGCCTTCACGGCCGCCGCCCTGACCTTCGCGAGACGTCCTTCCTGCTCGTCGGGGTGCGCGTGGAAGATCTCGTCGGCGACGACGAGCCCGAGCACGGCGTCGCCGAGGAACTCGAGCCGCTCGTTCGGCTGTACCCCGCCGTTCTCGAACGCCCAGGACCGGTGGGTCAGAGCACGATCGAGCAGGTCGAGATCGTCGAGGTGGATGTCCAGCGACCGCGCGAGCGCCGCGACCTCGCGGTGCCAGCTGCGGTCGTCGTCGCTCATCGTCTACTCAGTCGACCTCGACGACCTCACGACCGGCATAGCTTCCGCAGGTGCCACACACGGTGTGCGGCCGCGTCGGCGCCTTGCAGCGCTTGCAGGTCGCGTAGGTCGCCGCCGAGGTCTTGACCCACTGCGCCTTGCGGTGACGGGTGCGGGAGCGGGACAGCTTGCGCTTGGGGACGGCCATGGTGACTCCTGTGGTGATCTGGTCGGTGCGGTGCTTGTGGGGGGGTATCGCGGGTGGGCTCAGCCCGGCGGGAGATCGAGGTCTGCGAGGGCGGACCAGCGTGGGTCGGGGATGGCATCGGGCTCGTGACCACACTCGGTCGAGTTCCGATCCGCGCCGCAGGTCTCGCACAGCCCCTGGCAGTCCTCGCGGCACAGGACGCGCACCGGCAGGTCGATCAGGAGCGCATCACGGGTGAGGGTGGAGAGGTCGATGGCGGTGCGGTCGTCGATCAACTCGTAGCCGGGGTCGTCCTCCTCCCCGGCCTCCCGGCGGGTCGGATCGACGAACAGCTCGGTGACCTCCACCTCCTGCTCGATCGAGCGGGGTTGCAGGCAGCGGGCACAGGCCAGCTCCACGGTGAAGGCGATCTCCCCGCGCACGAGGATGCCCTCCACCACGGCGTCGAGGTGGAGGTCGAGGCGGACGGGATCGTGGACGGCTTCCACCGTCGGGCCCCAGGGCCCCACCCCGAACTCGGCCGCCGGTACGGCACGCTCGAGCGCCCGGGTCTCCCCGGGTTGGCCGACCAGATCGATGATGTTGACACGCACGTGTGGGTCGCTCCGCGTGGCGGTGGATGGACATCGGCGGCGGAAGTGCTGAGGGTGCCGCACGCGCCGGCGCCGTCGCTGGACCGGGGGCAGCGAGGAACGATCGGCGGCGTCGCGGACGTCGCCGATAGGCCGCGCGAGGGTAGCACGGACCAGGACGACGGTCTGTCGACGGTCTGGCGGCCTGCGGCAACGGTCAGCGCAGGTCGACATCCTCGTCGGGTCGCTCGAACTCCTCGCCGTCGAGGGGCACATCGATCTCGCTGTCACCGAGCGCATCGGTGTCCAGGCCCCCTCTGAGCTTCGCGCGGCCTCGCTCGACGGCGCCGAGCGTCTTGTTCAGCACGACCTCGAAGTTGGCCAGTTTGGCATCCACGTAGTCCTCGGCCTCCAGCCGCATCCGCCTGGCCTGCTCGCGGGCGTCGCCGACGATGCGCTCGGCCTCCTGCTCGGCGGTGCGGACCACCTCCTGCTCGGAGACGAGCCGATCGCGTTCGGCGTGCGCGTCCGCGAGGATCTCATCGGAATCGACCTGCGCGCGCTCGAGGATCTCGTCCCGCTCCTTGATCACCCACCGTGCCTGCGTGAGTTCGTCGGGCAGTGCCTCGCGCAGATCGGTGACGATGCCGTCGACCTCGGCACGGTTCAGCATGATCGATGCCGAGAGCGGGACCGCCTTGGCGTCTCCGACCAGCCGCTCGAGCTGATGCAGCTTCGCTTCGACGTCCGGTGGGACCCCACGGTGTTCGCTCACAGGACGACCCTCGTCGGTTCGTAGGCGCTCGGAACGTCATCCGACCTCTGCGTCGCACTGTAGCGGCGAGCGCCACGCGTCTCGCGGCCAGCATCGCCATCGGACGGTCAGGGCCGACCGCCTCCGTCGAGCTTGGCGAGCAGCGCATCTGCCACCCGGGGCGGGACCGTCCCCGTGATCGACCCTCCGTAGCGAGCGACCTCCTTGACAAGCGAGCTCGACAGGTAGGAATGCTCCGGGTTCGTGGTGAGGAACAGGGTCTCGACCCCCCCGATGCGCTGGTTCATCTGCGCCATCTGCAGCTCGTACTCGAAGTCGCTGACCGCCCTGAGCCCCTTGCAGATCAACCCGATACCTCGGGCGTTGCAGAAGTCGACCAACAGCCCCTCGAAGCGGTCGACGCGCACGTTGTCGAAGATCGTCACCTCGTCGACGATCAGCGCCATGCGCTCCTCGACCGTGAACAGGCTCTGCTTGTGCGGGTTCTCCAGGACGGCGACGAGCACCTCGTCGAAGCGGGCCGCCGCCCGGGCGATCACGTCGAGGTGACCATGGGTGAGGGGGTCGAAGCTTCCCGGGCAGACGACGGCGATGCTCACTTCTGCTCCTGCTCGCCGCGGAGAGCGACGCTGGCGTGGACGAGCGGCAACGCTAGACGAGGAGGTCCGCTCGATGCAGCACGGTGTTGCCGTACCGTCGCGGCTCGGCGGCCTGCAACCCCTCCGGCCACCTCGGCGCCAGGTCGCGACGATCACGCTCGACGACGATGACGGCAGCGGGAGCCAGGTGACGCAGGAGCGCCGCAAGGACCGCGTCGACCTCGTCGGAGGGGGTGCGGTAGGGCGGGTCGGCGAGGACCACATCGAACGGTCCCCCGGGGAGCGCACCGGCCAGCGCCGTCTGCGCCGCGGCTGAGATCACCGCGACCCCGGGCAGGGATACCGTCTCGACGTTGTCGCGTAGCACCGCGAGGGTGCGCCGATCCCGCTCCACCAGCGTGACGCCTACCGCTCCGCGCGAGGCCGCCTCGAGCCCGAGCGCGCCGCTACCGGCGAAGAGGTCGAGTACGCGGGCGCCCGGCAGGAGCGCCTGCAACGACGAGAACAGCGCTTCCCTGACCCGGTCCGCCGTGGGGCGCACATCGTCACCCGGAGGCGCCTGGAGCCGTCGCCCCTTCGCCGCGCCGGCGATGATGCGCATCAGGACGCGTCGGGGATGGTCGGCCCGGTGACCTCGGCGTCAGCAGCCCCGATCCTCTCGAGGACGAAGGCGAGGACCCGTGCCTCGTCACGCCAGACGTCGTAGCGCCCGGAGCGTCCCCCATGGCCGGCACCGAGCTCGGTTCGGAGCAGGATCGGGCCACCGCCTCCCACCGCACGCAGCCTGGCGACCCACTTCGCTGGCTCCCAGTACTGGACGCGGGGGTCGTTCAACCCGGCGGTGACGAGCATCGCCGGATACTCGGCCTCGGCCACGTTGTCGTAGGGCGAGTAGGAGCGCATCACCTCGAGGTAGGCAGGGTCCTCAGGGTTCCCCCACTCGTCGTACTCGATGACGGTGAGAGGGATCGACGGATCGGACATCGTGGTCACGACGTCGACGAAGGGCACCTCAGCGACCGCAGCGGCCGCGAGATCGGGTCGCAGGTTGAGTGCGGCCCCGATCAGCAGCCCGCCCGCGGAGCCACCGCGGATCGCCAGGCGTTCGCGCGCGGTGATCCGCTGCTCGACCAGATGGTCCGCGCAGGCCACGAAGTCGGAGAAGGTGTTGGGCTTGGCGAGGAACTTGCCGTCCTCGTACCAACGACGTCCCATCTCCCCACCGCCACGCACATGGGCGATGGCGAAGACCACCCCGCGCTCCAGCAGACTGAGGCGCGCTGTGGAGAACCCCGGGTCCATGGACAGCTCGTAGCTGCCATAGCCGTACAGGACCGCCGGGGCGGTACCGTCGAGCGGCACGTCCACCCGCCTCACGAGGCTGATGGGGACCTCGGTGCCATCGGGTGCCTTCACCCACTCCCGCCAGGAGGTGAAGCGCTCCCGGTCGTAGCCACCGCGCACCGGCTGCTGCTTCAGCACCGTCCGCTCACCGGTCTCCAGATCGAGGTCCACCTCGCGCACCGGCGTGGTCATCGAGGTGTAGGCGAACCGCAGCGTGCGCGTCTCGAAGGACGGGTTGGCCCCGAGCCCCGCGGTGTAGACCTCCTCGTCCATCTCGAGCACGTCACCCTCGGCGGTGGCTGGGTCGACGATCCTCAGCTGCGTACGAGCTTCGGTGCGCTCGGAGAGGACCAGCTGGTCCGCGAACACCTCCGCCGCTTCGAGACGCACACCGGGACGATGGTCGATCAGGTCGATCCAGTGCTCACGGTCCGGCGTGGCGACGGGCGCCACGCACAGCTTGAAATCCTCCGCACCGTCCGCGTTCGTGACGACGTAGAGGAGATCGCCACGATGGTCGAGGTCGTACTCGACACCGTGCTCGCGGGCGGCGACGAGCCGGGGGCGAGCGGTCGGATCGTCCGCATCGAGCAGGTACCACTCCGAGGTGACCTTGCTGGCGGCGCCGATGGCCAGGAACCGCTCGCTGCGCGTCCGACCGACGCCGAGCCAGAACCGCTCGTCCTCCTCGGTGTAGAGCAGCTCATCGGCGTCATGCCCGGTACCGACCCGGTGACGCCAGACCTGGAACGGGCGCCACGCGTCATCGGGAACGGTGTAGAGGAAGCTGCGCGCGTCGTTCGCCCAGGCGATCCCGTACGCCGCTCGCGGCACCTCGTCGCCCAGGTCCTCGCCGGTGGTCAGGTCGAGCACCCGAAGCGTGAACACCTCGGCGCCGGAGGTGTCCGTCGCGACGACCGCGAGCAGATGGTCCGGGCTGATGGCGAAACCGCCGAGCTGGAAGTAGTCGTGGCCCTCCGCCGCGGCGTTCTGGTCGTAGAGCACCACCTCGTCGTCGGGAGGGTCGGTGGGGTCGACCGGCAGCCGCAGTTCGCGAGGGAGATGCCGGGGATCGGCGATCCCCGGGGGAGCCGGCCGGCGGCACCGCAGCGGGTACGCGGCCCCTTCCAGGGTGCGTCGGTAGTAGAGCCATCCCCCGTCGAGGACGGGCGCGGAGCTGTCGGTCTCCTCGACACGTCCCTTGATCTCCGCGAACAACCGTTCCTGGAGGTCCTGCAGGGGCGCCAGGTGCTCCGCGGTGTAGGTGTTCTCGGCCTCCAGATGGGCGCGGACCGCGGGGTCGTCACGATCGCGGAGCCAGTACCAGGGGTCCTCGACGCTGGTGCCATCGGCCCGGGACAGCGTGTGTGGCCGCCGCTCGGCCTCGGGCGGCGCCAGGCTCGTTGCTTCGTGGTCGTGCATCACGTGGTCGGGCTCCCGTCACATCGGCTGGCGAGCGTACGCCCCGATTCTGCCCGGAGAACACGCTCGGCCTGGCGAGGGTTCAGACGTCGGTGGCACCGACGAGCGCCAGGAACGGCTCCAGCGAGCGGGGATCGGCGAGCGCAGCGGGGTCCACCACCTCGTCGGGCGCGGCACCCTCGAGCAGCCGCTTGATCGGCACCTCCAGCTTCTTGCCGGAGATCGTGCGTGGGACGGCGGCGACCGCATGCACCTCGTCGGGCACGTGCCGCGGCGAGAGCTCCCCGCGGATCGTACGGGCGATCGTGTCCTCCATCGCGTCGTCCAGCGACAGCCCTTCGGCGAGGACGACGAACAGGACCAGGCGCCCCGCCTCCCGGTCGGGGTCGTCCACGTGGACCACCAGCGAGTCGACGACCTCGTCGAGCCCCTCGACGGCCGAGTAGAACTCGGCGGTGCCCATCCGCACACCGCCCCGGTTCAGCGTCGCGTCGGAGCGACCGGTGATGATGCAACTCCCGCGCTCGGTGATCTCGATCCAGTCGCCGTGCCGCCAGACGCCGGGGAAGTCCTCGAAGTAGGCCGCCCGGTAGCGGGAGCCGTCGGGATCACCCCAGAACCCGACGGGCATCGACGGCATCGGCGCGGTGAGGACCAGCTCGCCGCGCTGCCCGATCACGGCGCGCCCGTGCGGGTCGAACGCCTCGACCTTGGCGCCGAGGCACCGAGCCGGGATCTCACCGGCGTGCACCGGCAGCAGCGGGGCACCGGCCACGAACGCGGTGCACAGGTCGGTCCCGCCGGACACGGACGACAGCTGGACGTGCTCGCCGACGTGGTCGTGGACCCAGCCGAACCCTTCCGGCGGGAGCGGCGCTCCGGTGGAGCCGACCGAGCGGAGGTGGGCGAGGTCCAGGTCACGGCCCGGCGACAGACCAGCCTTGCGGCAGGCCAACAGGAACGGCGCCCCGACCCCGAACAGCGTGACCTCGAACTCCTCGACGAGTCGCCACAGCATCGAGAGATCGGGATGGGCCGGATCTCCGTCGACGAGCACCAGCGTGCTCCCGACCGCGAGGCCGGACACGAGGTAGTTCCACATCATCCAGCCCGTGGTGGTGAACCAGCAGAACCGGTCCCCCGGTCCCAGATCGTGATGGAGGCCGAGGACCTTCAGGTGTTCGAGCAGGATGCCTCCGTGGCCGTGCACGATCGGCTTGGGTAGGCCCGTGGTCCCCGAGCTGTAGAGGACGTAGAGCGGATGATCGAAGGGGACCGCGGCGAACGGGAGCCCGGCCTCCTCGGCGACCAGTTCCGACCACGGCAACGCACCCGGCACAGCTCGCCGTGCCGCGGCCTCATCCGCGTCGAGGTAGGGCAGCACGACGGTCGCCTCGAGGCTGTCGGCCAGGGCCGCACGGATCTCGGCGACCTCTGCCGCCCGATCGACCTCCCTCGTGCCATATCGGTACCCGGACACCACGAGGAGCACCTTCGGCGCGATCTGGCGGACACGATCGACCACGGCGCGCGTACCGAACTCCGGCGCGCAGGAGGACCACACGGCGCCGATCGTCGCGCACGCGAGGAACGCGACGATCGCCTCCGGGACGTTGGGCAGGTAGCCGACCACCCGGTCACCGCGTCCGACACCGAGCCGCCTCAGGCCGGCGGCCGCACGCGCGACCTGCTCGGCGAGTTCGGCGAACGTCAGGGTGACGTCGCCGCGCGACTGCGAGCGCGCGATGATCGCCGGCGCGTCGTCGCGGCGCCGCAGCGCGTGCTCGGCGTAGTTGAGCAGTGCCCCCGGCATCCACTGCACATCGGGCATCTCGCGACCATCGAGCACCGCCCGTGGGCGCGCGTGGAAGTGCACGTCGAACCAGTCGGCTATCGACGTCCAGAAGGTCCCGAGATCCTCGACGGACCAGGACCACGCGGCGTGATAGTCGGGGAGGTCGAGACCGTGCTGGCTCTCGACGGAGGTCAGGAACCGCCCCATCCGGCTCGCCGTCCGGGCATCCGGCGCCGGCTCCCACAGCAGCGTTCCCTGGTCGATCTCAGCCACGCTCGATCCCTCCCCGGGCCGATCGCGACGGTAGCCGCGGTCCGGTGGTGATGACGTTCAACGCTGCCGCCCCGTGATCCGCACCACGGAGCGGACCAGTTGCGGTGCCACACGGTTGGCCGCGTGCGCGGCCTTGAGCAAGAGCGGGTGGAGGACGAGCGGGCGGGGACGATGGAGCGTGCGAACGATGGTCTCCGCGGCGGCCGCCGGGCCGATCGTCCGGAGCAGGCCACCGATGGCGGGACGGCGCTCCCAGGCGCCCGGGTTGGCGGTGAAGCACTCGCTGGCGACCTCGCCGAACACGACATGGCAGCTGCGGAGTCCGGTCCCATGCAGGTCCTGCACGAGCGCCTCGTGGAAGCCCCGGAGCGCCCAGCGGAAGATCGTGTACCCGGTCGCCGACGCGAGCTGAAGGGCCGTCGCGCGACGACCCCACCCCCTGGCGTCGTGCGGCACCCTGTGTTGCGCCGGTGATGACCGTAGTCAGCCACCGAAACCGCGAGTCGGGAGGCGAGGTGGCACCACGCATCTGCCCCAACTGCTCCGCGCCCGCACCGGGCCGGGGTGACCGCTGGTGCGCACGTTGTGGCGCGTCGCTCCAGGAGAGCGAAGCTCCCCAACCCAACCGCGACCGACGCGGGTGGCCACTCCTCGGCATCGTCGTCCTGACGCTCGCCGTCCTGGCCGCGGTGCTGATCCAGGGCCGAGGGCAGGAAGATGGTCCCCGACGAGCCGGCGACGAACCGACCGCGACCACACCTGGCGAAGGCGCGGTCCTCCTCGAACGTGAGCCGGGGGGCGATGACCGTGCGGGCAGCCCGGACGCCGAACCAGGGAGCGCGGCCGTGGCGCCCGACGGTGAGGACCCGCATGGGGCACCGACCTGCAACCGTGACGGGTGCGCCCGGTGGCGCTCGACGATCCTGGATCACCGTCCGCTCGTGGTGAACGAGGATCTCGCGATCCACCTGGGACTCGAGTTGCTCATCGCCCTCGATGTGGCGACCGGCGAGTGGGAGTGGAGCCGTGGCCACGACGATCCTCGCGGCGTCTCGCCAGCAGCGGCGTTCACGGCGCTACACCTCGACGACGAGGTGCTTGCGATCGCCTACGGCCGCCACATCCGCGTGCACGACGCCAGCACGGGACGGCTGCTCGGCGAGGTGGCGACCGACGAGCCGCAGATCTCCTCCCTCCGGCGGCACGACGGCCGCCTGGTGGCCAGCGGGCACATGGCCGGCACCGACCACGGGAACCAGCTCCTGCTCGGGCTGAGCGATCGCGGCCAGGTGCGCTTCCGGCTCTGGGTCGACCGCGTCGTCCGCGAGCCGGACCAGGCCCTGGCCGGCAACCAGCCGCTGCTGGTCGTCCGGGACGACCGCCTCGAGTACATCAACACCGTCGATGGCAGCGTCGCCTGGTACCGCCCACTCGACGGCGAGCAGGTGGACGGGACGGTCGTGCTCGATCGCGAGACCGGGATCTTCGCGGTACTGGAGTTCCACGACGGCCGCGCGAGGATCGCACGGACGGCGCCGGGGGCGATCGCCGCGGGTGTCCGACAGGGCCTGGTCGTCGTGACCTACCAGGACCGGATCGAGCTGTTCGAGCGGGACGGCAGGAGGCTCGGGGAGGTGGCCGTCGACGATCCCGCGCGCACGGTCCTTGCGACCACGAGCCGCAACGTGGTGGTCGCCACCCTGCCGAGCCGTCGATCCAGCGAGCGCCCGGACGTGAGGATCGGTCGCCGCACCGGAGGGGTCATGCCCCTGCCGACGATCGACCGGGGAGCACACGTCCCGCTGCCGCCCGATCAACGGTCTGCGGAGGTGATGGCGATGCCGCGCAGCGACGGCGTCCTCCTCGCCGGTCCGGACCCACGTGACGCCTGGCTCGTACCAACCGACGGATCCGAGATCCGCCCGCTCTCCCTGGGCATCGGTCCGGACGACGAGGTGGCGCACCGCGACGGTCTGAGCTTCGTCCGCGACGACGGTCGCATCCGGGTGATCGGTCCCGACGGATCGGTCACGGCCGAGCAGGTCCGCCAGGTGGCGAGCACCGACCCGCTACTGGTCCACGGCGGTGAGGGTGCATTGCTGTTGGATCGGTCCCTCCTCGATCGCGGGTCGCTCGCACGACGTTAGGTCGTCCGGCTTCCGCGGTGTCCGTGCGGGCGCAGCCGTCTCTACGGCCGGGCGTTCGTACCGCCAGACCCGGCTGGCCATCGGGCCGCGCGCTGCTCGCGGTCGGCGAGCCACCGTGCGAGTTCGTCGCCATGCTCGTCCGATCCGTCCCAGGCTCCGAGGTGGTCCGGATGGGACGTCTCGGGACCAGCAACCAGGAGTCGGCGGACCGATCGGAGGAGGCTGATCAGCCGGAACCGTTCCTGCGCGGCCGCCATGAACGCCCGGCCAGCGAGCGAGTCGGGCAGGTCGCTGGCCCGCTTCGGCAGCGCGAGATCGACGCGCCACAGGCCCTCGGCCTCGAGCTCGCGGGTCGCCCCGAGGTGGTCGAGGACCTTGAGCATCGCCGCGTTTCGGGTGAGGACGTAGTGGCGGAACAGCTCGATGTCCTCCTCGCGCGCGCGAGCGGCGAGCGCACCGAGCAGCAGGGTCGCGGCTCCCTGACCGTGGTACCGGTCGGCGACGGTGACCGCCGCCTCGGCGACCGGGCGCTCGAAGGGATCACGGACGAAGCGGGCCAACCCGATGCCCGGGTGTTCCGGTCGATCGAGGTCGATCGCCACGATCGCCTCGTGCTCGACGTGGTCGACCTCGGTGAGGTACGCGAGCTGTTCCGATGTGAACTCGACCAGGTCCTCGTGGAAACGCAGGTAGCGGGACGCGGGCGAGAGCTCGCGCAGCCCCACCGCGAGCCGGCCACGGTCCTGCGGCCGGATCTGTCGCAGCAGCACCGCCGTCCCGTCGCGCAACGTCGTGCGACGCTGCCACCCGCCGGGAGCCACCGTCGCGGTGTCGAGGTGCTGCGGGTCGGTCGCGGATCGTGTCGTCATGACCTGCGCTCCTCGGAGGTGCCGCTCGCGTCCGTCCCGCCATGCGACAGCCGGGAGCTCCGGAGGCGGACCGTCAACGGGCGGCGTAGAGCTGTTCGATGTCCGCGGCGAACCGTTCGAGCACCACCGCGCGCCGGACCTTCGTGGTCGGGGTCAGCGAGCCGGCGGCGAGGCTGAGCGGCTCCTCAACGATCGCGTAGCGTCCGATCGCTTCGGCTCGGGAGACGGTGCGGTTCGCGTCCGCGATGGCATCGTCCAGCTGCGCGCGCAGCAGCCGTTCCACGGCGGGGGCGAGTACGCCGGCGTTCGATGCCTCGCCGTCGGTAGTCGGACGCATCGCCTGCATCCCGTGCCTCGCGAGCAGCCGGTCCGCCTCCCCCGTGTCGAGCCAGAGGAGGGCGGTCACGAACGGTCGCCGTTCCCCGAGCACGACGCACTCCTCGACGAGAGGGTGTGCGCGGATCCGGTCCTCGAGGGGGCCGGGGACGACGTTCTTGCCGCCGGCCGTGATCAGGATGTCCTTCTTGCGACCGACGATCCGCAGATGGCCGGCGGAGGTGAGCTCCCCGAGGTCGCCGGTGTGGTACCAGCCGTCGCGCAACGCCGTCGCGGTTGCCTCCGGGTCACCGCGGTAGCCGCGGAAGACCTGGGGCCCTTGGACCAGGATCTCTCCGTCCTCGGCAACGCGGACGGTGGTCGCCGGGTAGGGGCGGCCGACCGTGCCGTGGTGCAGGGGGGCGAACGGCCCGCCGGAGACGATCGGTGCGGTCTCCGTGGCGCCGAAGCCCTCGAGGACCGGGATGCCGATGCCGTCGAAACGCTTCCCGATCTCGGGTGCCAACGCCGCGCCACCACAGATCACGGTGGTGACCTGGCCGCCGAGCGCGTCCCGCAGCCGGCGGTAGACCAGCCGGTCGAAGATCCGGTGCTGCAGCCGCGTTCCCAGCGGCACCCGCGCGTCGTTGCGGCGCCCGTCCGAGACTCGCTGCGCGACGTCCATCGCGCGGTCGAAGATCGCGGTGCGCCCCGCGTCCTGCGCCCGGCCGCGCGCACCGGCGAGGATCTTCTCGAGCAGCCGCGGCACGACGACGAGGAAGGTGGGGTGGACCATCGTGAGCTCGTCGGCGAGCCGATCGAGATCCGTGGCGATGGCGACCTCGACCCCCTGGTCGATCGAGACGTGCACCTGCATCCGGGCGAGCGCGTGCGCGAGCGGGAGGAACGCGAGGGTCCGCGCCTGCGGTGGGAACAGCTCAGGTACCTGCTCGACCGTCTGTCGGACGTTGGCCGCGAGGTTGGCGTGGGTCAGTTCGCAGCCCTTCGGCTCACCGGTGGTGCCCGACGAGTAGAGCACCGCGGCCAGGTCCTCACCCCGCAGCGCGTCGATCCGCGCGTCAACCTCGGGGAGGTGACCGAGCCCGGCGGCCGCCAGCCGGTCAAGCGCCCCCTCCTCGATCGCGAACACGTACCGGAGACCGCGATCCGGGTCCGCCGCTTGGGTCACCACCTCGCGTTGTTCGGCGGTCTCGACGAGAGCCACGCGCGAGCCGCTGTTCGCCAGGATGGTCGCGACCTGTAACGGCGAGGCGGTGTCGTACACGGGCACCGTGACAGCCCCGGCCGCGAGGATCGCGTGGTCGAGCAGAACCCACTCGCGTCGGGTGCGGGACAGCAGCAGGACGCGGTCACCCGGGGCGACGCCGACACCGATCAGCCCGGCGGCGACGGCACGCACGGTCCTCTTCACCTCGGCCGCGGAGAGTGCACAGAAGCGGTCACCGTCGCGCGCGGACAGCAACGGACGGTCAGGGTCGCGGTCGGCCCAGCGCCAGAGCGCGGCGAGCAGGTGCGGCTCCGGGGGCGTGCGCAGGGGTGCACCGGACGCGGTGGTCATAGCCTCCGGCGGGTCCATGGGCGGATCGGTCAGGGTGGACGGCACGGGGAGACCTTCCTCGGGATGGTGGAGGGTGGGGGACGCGATCACGTCGACGGGTCGGCGGGCGCCCCTCCGGGTCAAGACCTAGGATGACGGCTGCCGGGAACAGGCGCTTGCTTCACAGGGGTGAGGAACCGCC
>JBBDSW010000128.1:22400-27915 GCA_040904745.1 Nitriliruptoraceae bacterium | reverse complement strand
TGCCAGCTGCCACCCGCATCGCGCCACGTCTGACCCCGTTGGCCGCTTCCGGGCTCGTGCTGCTCATGCTGTTCGCGGCCGTGTGGCACGCAACCCGCGGTGAGGTCCAGAGCATCGTGGGCAACCTCGTGGTCGCGGTCC
Organism: Nitriliruptoraceae bacterium; assembly: GCA_040904745.1. Taxonomy (GTDB): domain Bacteria; phylum Actinomycetota; class Nitriliruptoria; order Nitriliruptorales; family Nitriliruptoraceae; genus T1Sed10-7. The sequence continues at coordinate 27,774 of JBBDSW010000128.1, read as the reverse complement.
TGCTCGGCGTCATCGCCTACGTGCGGACACGTGTCCACGCGATCGAGCCGCGCTGAGCGAAGGACGCTCCGCACCGGCCGATGCCCGGAGACCGGCGAAGCGGCACACTGCACCGGAGCCGGGTCGAGCCCGGACGAGGCGCAGGAGGCCGGCTGTGCAGCCGCTGGAGGTCCAGCTCTTCGGCGGGTTCCACCTGCGCCGGGGCGAGGAGCATGTCCCACCCATCCCCTCGCGGGCGGCACGGGTGCTGTTCGCCTATCTGGTCCTGCACCGTGACGTGGCGTACCCCCGCGAGCAGCTCGCGGCGAGGTTCTGGCCCGAGCTCTCGGACAGCAAAGCCCGGCGACGGCTCAGCCACACACTGTGGCAGTTGCAGGACGCCCTGAGCGAGCTACCGGGCGACACGGACTACCTCGACGTCCATCCTGGCACGATCGGCTTCCACCCGGACGCGCCAGTGGTCGTCGATGTGCAGGACTTCACCCGTCGGTTCGAGGCCCTGAGGGAGCGCCGCTCGGAGGGTCGACATCGCGCCCGCGATCTCTCCGAGCTCGAGGCCATCGTCGAGCTCTACCGGGGCGACCTCCTCGCGGGGCACTACGACGGTTGGGTCGTCGCGGAGCAGGAACGCCTCGAACAGCTGTACCTCGAGGCCTTGACCTCGCTGGTCGGCCTCGCCAAGGGGCAGGGGGCCTACGACGACGCGCTGATGTACGCCCGTCGCCTGACCAACCTCGACCCCCTGCGGGAGGACGGCCACCGGGAGGTCATGCGGCTCTCGATGCTGCTGGGCAGGCCCGCCGACGCGATCCGGCAGTACGAACGCTGCCAGGACGTGCTGTCAGACGAGCTCGGGACCACCCCGGCGGCTGCGACCGCGCAACTCTACGAACGGATCGTGCGGCAGCGCTACGTGGGCACCGAAGCGGATGCCCCGCCCTCCGGCCAGGCCTTCCCCGACCGCCTGCCACTCCTCGGACGCGAGCGCGAGCGCGGCGTCGCCCTGCAGGTCCTGGAGCGGGCGCTGGCCGGACGCGGCGGGGCGGTGCTGGTCGAGGGTGACGCCGGGCTCGGCAAGACCCGCTTGCTCGACGAGGTGGCAGACGACGCCCGCTGGCGCGGGTTCACGGTGTTGGCGGCCGACTGTTCGGGACCGGGGTCGCAACTGCCCTATGGCGCGATCCAGGACGTGCTCGACGCGGCCCTGACCCCGCTGCGGGTGGAGCAGTTGCGCCACCGCGTGTCGTCGATCTGGCTGACCGAGGCTGCGCGGATCGCACCGATCCTGATGCGGGCGCTACCTGACGATGCGCTGGCGGGGACCGAGCTACCCGAGGACGAGAGCGCACGGCGGATGCGCGACGCGCTGACCGCGGTGCTGATCGCTCTGAGCGCGAACGACCCGGTGGCGCTGATCGTCGATGACCTGCAGTGGGCCGACAACGGCACCTTGACCGTCCTCGAGGAGGTCGGCGAGCGGCTCACGGAGCATCGCCTCGTCCTGCTACTCGGCTACCGCGGCGAGGAGGCCCGGCACCGCCCCGCGGTGTGGGAGCGGATCCGGGCACTCGATGAGCGTGCCCAACCGGCTCGGCTGATCCTCGAACCGCTCGACCCCTTCTCGACCGGTGAGCTGGTGCGGGTCGTCGCCAACGGGCACGGCGTGGACGCGACAGCCATCGCGCGGCTGCACCAGGAGACGGGCGGCAACCCGCTGTTCCTGGTGGAGACCCTGCGGGAAGTCGCTGCCGGCAACCGGCTCGTCACATCGGGCTCGCACGCGGCCGACGACCTGCCACTCCCATCGAGCATCCGCGAACTGGTGCTCCGGAGACTCGAACGACTGGGGCAGGAAGCGCGCGCGGTCCTGGACGTGGCTGCCGTGGACAGCGACGGGACCGAGCTCGCCGTGCTGCTCGCGGCCACCGATCTGCCGCACACGGTCGTCGTCGACGCCCTCGACAACCTGCTGCGCCACAGCCTGCTGATCGAACGCGGGGACGGATACGCCTTCGAACACGAACAGATCCGTCGAACCGTGGTCGAGGCGCTGCCGGATACCCAGCGCGCCGCCGTACACCTGCGGCTCGGGGCGGCGATCGAGGTCCACGGACCTCACGAGGTGGCACGGCTGGCGCACCACTTCGCTGCCGGTGACGCTCCCCGGCGGGCGATCCCGTACCTCGTCGCGGCGGCCACCAACGCCGCGGCCGTCCACGCCTACGCGGATGCCGCCGAGCACTACCGGCACGCCACCGAGTTGCAGCAGCACGTGCCTACCTCGACGGACGCACGCTTCGAGCTGCTCGCCGCCTACGCCGACGTCCTCGACGTGCTCGGTGAGCGGGCCTCCGAGGAGGAGGTGCTGCGCACGCTCACGACGCTGGCGGACGGACGTCCCCACCACGAGGTCGAGGCCGCACGTCGGCGAGCCATGCTCCTGGCCCATCTCGGGGACCTGCCGGCCGCGGTCCGGCTGGCGGGCTCCGCGGCCACTCGCGCGACGGAACTGGACGATCCGGAGCTGCTGGCAGGTGTGCTGGTGGTGCTCGGCACCGCGCTGACCTGGTCCGGTGACGGCGAGGAGGCAGCTGCGACCCTGACCCGGGCGGCCGGCGCAACGAGGTCGAGCACCGTGCAGGCGGAGGTGCGCTGCCACCTCGGCACGATCCTGCGCGAGCTCCAGCGCTACGACGACGCGGCCGCGGAACTCGACCAGGCGCTGGCCCTCGCACGTCCGGAGGGTGACCTGCGCCTCGAAGCCCAGGCGCTCGGGGTACTCGGCGCCGTCCGCATGGAGACGGGTGACGCGCGCTCGGCGGCGGCCCTCTACCAGCAGGCGATCGATCGGTGCCAGGCCATCGGACACCGATCAGGCGAGGGGCGCAACCAGCTCAATCTGGCCAACGTGGACTACCTCCGCGGCGAGATCAGCGATGCGCTCGCCGGGTACGAGGCGGCAGCGGCCCTGTTCACCGAGCTCGGCGACCGCCGAGGGGTGGCCCTGGTCCGCCTGAACCTGGCCCAGGTTCGCCATGCGGTCCTGGGCGACGACGAGCGGGCCCACGACGATGCCGAGGCAGCGCTGGCCTACGCGAGCGAGGTGGGCGCGGACCTGACAGTCGCGCTCGCCCACGACACGCTGGCGAGCACGGCGCTGCGTGCCGGTGACCACCGCGAAGCCGCGCAGCACGTCGTCATCGGGCTCCGAGCCGCCGAGCAGGCCGGCTCCGACTGGGCGCGTGTCCACCTGCTGCAACGACGAGCGGAGCTGGCACTCGCTCGGGGGGAGATCGCGACCGCCATCGACCACGTCGCGGATGGCCTGCAACTGATAGAGCAGCACGGGCTGGCGGATCTCGCCCCGCCACTGCTCGTGGTGCAGGTCGACGCGCACCTCGACGCTGGCAACACTGTCCGGGCTGCCGAGGTCGCCAGCCGGGCGATGCGGGGCCTGCACGACGGGGTGGAGCGCCCCTACCTGGTCCACCACGCTCAGGCGCGAGCCCGGTGGGCGCTCGGGGACGTGGATGGAGCGACGGCAGCCCACGCACACGCCCGCGGGTCACTCGAGACGCTGCTGATGACCGTGCCGCCCGCCCACCTCGGGGCCGCCCGCCGGGTGCCGGAACACGCCACCATCCTGGCGCAGAGCTTGCCCGGGATGGTGGTGATGACGGTGGCCGGCGACCAGGTTCCGACGGGTCGGCATCTCACGCCGGACGAACAGCTCGACGTGACGGTCCCCGTGGCAGCGCTGCCCGGCGATCCAGATGACCCGGTAGACCGTCGCCGGGTGGTGCTTCGCAGGATCGTCGACCACCTCGTCGCCGCCGGCGGCGCCGCAACGGTGGGTGATCTGGCGGCGGCTCTCGAAGTCAGCCAGGCGACCGTCCGCCGCGATCTTCACGCCCTGCGGGACGCGGGGCACGCCGTGCCGACCCGGGGGCACCGAGCGGGCTGACCGCCGACCAGCATCGACGTATGAGCGCAAGGTGACAGGCGGTCCGGCCGGCAACCGAGACAGCCGCGAGACACCTCGACGTGATGCTCGGTTCCTTCAGCCCGTCGTATCCCGGATCTCCGGAAGGGAACCCTGTGAAGCGTCGTCTCAGCCTCTGCTGCATGGCCGTCAGCCTGCTCGTCCTATCCGCCCAGCCAGCCTTCGCCGGACTCCAGAACATGGGGTGAGGCGTCGCGGGGTGGCCGGGGCTCTCCCCCTCGGGCATGCCGTTGCGCGTCCGCGAGCACCGTTTCCCGCGACGTCGGGATGCGGGCGAAGGGCACGGCTGCGTCGCCTGCGCCGTCCCCGCCCCAGCTCGACCTCCCCGGGAGGCTGGATGGATCCGACATCGCAGGCCATGAGCCGCCTGCTCCGCGGTCTCGAGCAGCTGCCGACCCTGACGTACCTCACGGTCGTCGGGGCGTCCTTCGTGCTGAACAGCATCGTCGTGCTCGCGCTCGGTGGCAGCAGCGTCTCCCAGCACCTGTTCCACCTCTCGGTCGTGCTGGTGGCCGCCCGCTCGCGGGCGCGCGGGGGATTGCTGGCCGGGGCAGTAGCAGCGGGGCTGAGCGCCCTGACGACCGTCGCGAGCGGGGGCCAGCTCCCGGCGGCGTGGCCGGCCCAGGGACTGGCCTTCCTCCTCGTCGGGGGGCTGGTCGGCACGGTCGTCGGGATCGGCAACGATCCAGCCGAGCAGCAGCACGACCTCGCGGAGCGGGAACGCGAACTGGTCACCCAGCGGCACGCGCTCCTGCAACTGGTCTCCCATGAGCTTCGCACCCCGCTGACCGTCATCCGCGGCAGCGTCGAGACCCTGCGGCGGCAAGGAGCCGTGGACGCGCGATTCACCGACCTGCTGCTGGCCACCGGTCGGTCCGTCCGACGGCTCGAGGAGATGCTGGAGGTCATGCTGGCTGCCGTGGAGGAGCTGGACACCGGCGAGAGCGAGCAGACCGAGGTGCACGTGGCCGAGATCGTGATCGATGCAGCGAATTCGCTGCAGCACGACCTTCCGCACCGCCTCCGGCTCGACCTCGACGAGAGCGAGTCGGTGGTCACGGTCGAACCGTACCTCTGGTTGACGCTTCGCTGCCTCCTGGACAACGCCATGAAGTTCACTCCGTCCCGGGAGGACATCGTGGTCAGCATCAAGCGGTGCCGGGACACGGTCACCATCAACCTGCGCGACCACGGTCCGGGGCTGCCGGCCGGGTTCGAGGTGCGCGCCTTCGAGCCGTTCACCCAGGCGGACTCCGGGGTGATGCGGGCACACCCGGGCATCGGGATGGGGCTCTACACGGCTCGCCGCCTCGCCCGGCAACTCGGTGGCGACGTGACGATCGGGACGGCCGCCGAGGGCGGAGCCATCGC
>JBBDSW010000128.1:7925-22300 GCA_040904745.1 Nitriliruptoraceae bacterium | reverse complement strand
GCGAGGACGGCCCGACGAAGATCGAGCAGTGACATCGCCGGATGGGTGGGAGTAGGGTTCCTCCGACACCGGTAGGAGAAGCCGGTGCAGGTCGCGGGCGAACGCGGCCGTCCGGGGAGAGGCGATGGGTCAGGTCGCGAACCACCACCGGTGGGTCGCCGACCGCCCAGGAGGTGTGATGGTGAGTTGGCGACGTTCGTACATCATGGTGGCGGCTGCGCTGACCTTGGGGCTGGCAGCCTGTACGTCGGAGGGGGATGCACCGGAGGACCCAGCCGACGTCGTCGACGACGACGGTGACTCCGCAGCATCGGCCGACAGCGGCGAGGGGGTACTCGACCAGGTCCGCGACCGAGGCACCGTCGTCTGCGGTGTCAACGACGCGGTTCCCGGGTTCGGTGTGACGACCGCTGACGGGGACTTCGAAGGATTCGACGTCGACTTCTGCCGAGCGATCGCTGCGGCCGCCCTCGGCGACGCTGAGGCGGTCGACTACGTACCACTGACGGCTGAGGCGCGTTTCACCGCGCTCCAATCGGGCGAGATCGACGTCCTGGTCCGCAACACGACCTGGACCGCGACCCGTGACGGTGGGGAAGGTGCCAGCTTCGCGATGACGACGTTCTACGACGGCCAGGGGGTGATGGTCCGCTCGGATGCCGGGTTCGGCTCGGTGGACGAGATGGGCGACACCGTCATCTGCGTACTCTCGGGGACCACCACGGAGCTCAACCTCGAGTCGCAGTTCTCCGCCCGCGGGCTCGCCTACGAGGCGCTGACCTTCGAGGACAACGACACGCTCCGGGAAGCCTTCCTGTCCGACCGCTGCGACGGCTGGACCTCGGACAAGTCGCAACTGGCGGCGGTCCGGTCCGCGTGGCCGGAAGATGAAGGCGGCCCGGCAGCGCTCACCATCCTCGACGACACGCTGTCCAAGGAGCCACTCGGCCCTGCGGTCCGCGATGGCGACACCGCCTGGTTCGACGTCGTGAACTGGGCGGTCATCGCCACCATCCAGGCCGAAGAGTTCGGGGTCACCTCGAGCAACGTGGAGTCACTGGCGGGGTCGACCGATCCGGAGACCGAGCCGGAGCTCGCGCGGTTCCTGGGTATCGGTGGGTTCGATGCCGGCCTGGGGCTCGACCCGGAGTTCGCGGTCGACGTCGTGAGCCAGGTCGGCAACTACGGCGAGATCTTCGACCGCAACATCGGGCCGGACACGGGCCTCGGCCTCGAGCGTGGGGAGAACGCGCTGTGGACCGATGGTGGGCAGCTCTACCCACCGCCGTATCGCTGATGTGAGCACCACCGGTGGCGTTGCCGTCGTGCGCACGGCAGCGCCACCCATCGATGTCGATGCTGCGGGACCGAGCAGGAGCGCGGATGCAGCCCACTGAGCAGGCAGCGTCCGTACGGGACGCCGATGGCCATCGACCTCCACCTTGGCGTGACGTCCGGGTGATCCGGGTCGCGCTCCAGGTCGGGTTCGTGGCGGCCGCTCTCGGCACGATCTGGTGGCTGTACAGCAACCTCGCGAACAACCTCGCACGGCTGGGGATCCGTCGGGATTTCGCGTTCCTCGACCAGTCGGCCGGCTTCACGATCTTCGGTAGCGACTTCAGCGCGACCAGTTCGATCCGAGTGGCATTGTGGGTCGGACTGCAGAACACGCTCCGGGTCGCGCTGCTGGGGATCGCCCTGGCGCTCCTCATCGGCATCGTCGTCGGGGTCCTGCGCCTGTCGTCGAACTGGCTGGTGAAGCGCACCGCGAGCATCTACGTCGAGGTGCTCCGCAACGTCCCGCCGCTGGTGTTGATCATCTTCTTCTACCTCGCCGTCCTGCAGACGCTGCCCGGCATCAGCGATGCCGCTACCCCCGGTGACGTCATGGTCGTGTCCAACCGTGGGGTGTGGCTCCCGTGGGTGGAACTCGGTACGGGCACCGGCGCGTTCGCTGCGACCGCGGCTGTCGCGGTGCTCGCGGCGATGCTGGTCGCTGCCTGGCGCCGGCGCGTCCACGACGCGACCGGGAGACCGCACCATCGCGTGCTGTGGGGCGGAGGCACCGCCCTCGTCCTGCTGGGCCTCGGATACCTGACGTTGTCACCCCCGATCTCCATGAGCATCCCGTTGCTCGAGGGCCGCTCCGTGACCGGCGGGGCGCTGCTCTTCCCCGAGTACGCGGCACTGCTCGTGAGCCTGGTGCTCTACACCTCCGCATTCATCGCCGAGATCGTCCGGGGCTCGATCCAGGCGGTGCCCAAGGGGCAGGTCGAGGCGGCGCAGGCGTTGGGCCTCAGTTCGTGGGACCGGTTGCGCCGGGTCGTGCTCCCGCAGGCGCTGAGGATCGCGGCGCCGGCGACGGGCAACGAGTTCCTGAACCTGTCGAAGAACGTCTCGCTCGGCGTGGTGATCGCCTACCCGGAGCTCCTTCGCGTGGGGAGGCAGGCGATCGGCAACGGCCAGCCCGCTCCACAGATCCTCTTGATCGTGCTGGCCGCCTACCTCGGCGTCTCCCTGGTGCTGTCCCTCGGGGTCAACATCGCGAACAGACGCCTGCAACTGGTGGAACACTGATGGCGGCACCGAGCGCCCCACCGGGCCCTGAGACGGCCGCGACTCCCCCAGAGCGACGGGTGACACCCGCGAGGTGGCTACGGGAGAACCTGTTCTCCAGTCCGTCCAACAGCCTGTTGACCTTGATCACCGGCCTGCTGCTCGCCTGGGCGCTGGTGTCCTTCGGGCGGTTCCTGCTCATCACCGGGCGATGGGACATCATCGAGGTCAACCTCACCAACTTCATGGTCGGTGGGTTCCCGCGCGGCCAACTCGCCCGGCTGTGGGTAGCGATGGCGATGATGACCATCGCGGTGACGATCAGCGCCGGGATCACCTCGGCGACCGCCGCGGAAGCGGCCATCGCCGCGGACCGCGACCCGTCCGTGACCGTGCGGGAACGCGTGCAACGAGCCGGGCCGCCTCTGGTGCTCCTGTTCGTCATGATCGTCTTCGTTCGCACCTGGTTGCCGCTGGCCCTGCTCGCCGGTGTGCTGGTGTTGGGAGTCGGCGGATTCCGGGTCGGTCGCCGGCTCCCGGCCCGGTGGCGCGGACGGGCAGGCATCGGGGCGGTGCTCTTGATCGTCGTGGCGCTCACCGCGATCTCGAGCTTCGGCGGCGTGTCACGCGACGCTTGGGGTGGTCTCCTGCTCACCGTGTACTACACGGTCGGCTCGTTGCTGCTCGCGTTCCCGATCGGTGTCGCTCTCGCCCTCGGACGGCGGTCCTCGCTCCCGGTGGTGCGCGCCGGCTGCGGCATCTTCATCGAGTTCTTCCGGGGTTCCCCCCTGATCGCGCTGCTGTTCGTTGGCTGGCTGATCCTGCCGTTCTTCCTGCCCGTCGGCTTCCCCACCCCGGATCTGGTCACGCGTGCCCTGATCATCTTCGTCCTGTTCACGTCCGCCTACGTCGCCGAGATCGTCCGGGGGGGACTGCAGTCGATCCCCCGCGGACAGCTCGAGGCGGCGCAGGCGCTGGGGCTGTCCCCGTGGAAGCAGACCCGGCTGGTGATCCTGCCCCAGGCCCTGCGCAACGTCATCCCGGCGCTCGTCGGCCAGGCCATCAGCCTGTACAAGGACACGACCCTGGTGCTCATCATCGGCCAGATCGAACTGCTCGCCGTCGCCCAGAACGTCACCCAGCAGGAAGCGTTCATCGGCCAGGGCTACATCGCCGAGACGCTGGTGTTCGTGTCCCTCATCTACTGGGTGGGCAGCTACTGGATGTCGCGTGAGAGCCAACGGCTCGAGGCGCGGCTCGGCGTCGGCACACGCTAGAGGAGACCGCAGATGCAGGACGGAACCCTGACCGGCAAGGCCCGCAGCCCCGGCGGGACGGGCAAGGTCATGATCGAGCTCCACCGCGTCGAGAAGTGGTTCGACGACTTCCAGGCGCTGAAGGCCGTCGATCTGCAGGTCGGGTTCCGCGAGACGGTCGTGGTGTGCGGCCCCTCCGGCTCAGGGAAGTCGACCTTGATCCGGTGCATCAACCGGCTCGAGGAACACGACCGCGGCCGGATCGTGGTCGACGGCACGCCGGTGTCGGACGACCTGCGCGACATCCAGGAGATCCGCCGCGAGACGGGGATGGTCTTCCAGTCCTTCAACCTGTTCCCGCACCTGACGATCCTCGAGAACATCACGCTGGCCCCCATGCACGTCCGGCACCGGCCGCGCAAGGAGGCTGCGGCACACGCCATGGAACTGCTGGAACGGGTCCAGATCCCCGATCAAGCCAACAAGTACCCGGGGCAGCTCTCCGGCGGTCAGCAACAACGGGCAGCCATCGCGCGAGCGCTGGCGATGGAGCCGAAGGTGATGCTGTTCGACGAGCCGACCTCGGCGCTCGACCCCGAGATGATCAAGGAGGTCCTCGACGTCATGGAGGAGCTCGCCGAATCGGGGATGACGATGATCTGCGTCACCCACGAGATGGGCTTCGCACGCCATGTCGCCGACCGGGTGGTCTTCATGGCCGAAGGCAGCATCGTGGAGGTCAACACCCCCGAGGCGCTCTTCACCGATCCCCAGGAGGAGCGGACCAAGCTGTTCCTGTCACAGATCCTCTAGTCAGGCGCCGCGGCCCCTGCGCCGGATGGCGACGGCGCCGCCGGAGATCGTCAGCAGACCGGCCAGGGCCAGCGCGATCAGGGGAGCACCGGTCACCGGCATGGACCCATCGTCACTCCCCGTGTCCTCGGGCTCGGCCTCCCCGGCGACCTCGAGCGTGTAGGACAGCGAAGCCACGACCACGTCCCCATCGGCGGTAACGGGCCCGTCGGTGCCTGGGAACTCGTACACACCTTCCTCGCCGGCGTCCACGTGCAGCATCGGCCAGACGGTTGCATCAGCACCCAGCGCCTCGTCGAGCGGCACCTCGACGTTGCTACTGGTGCCCTCCGGGAGCGCGACATGGCCGAGCACGGCGCCGGGCCCACCATCGTCATCGGCGTGGACGACGATCCACCCGTCCGAGCCGGAGATCGTGGCTTCGGCGACCACGACACTGTTGCCGTCACCGCTCTGGTCGGTGAGCGTGAGGGACCCGGTCACCTCGGCCTCGCCGTCGGACCCTTCGTCGGTCCCGTCGTCGGGTTCGGAGTCAGCGGCCGTCACGGTGACCACGCCGGCCATCCCGACGCCACCTGGCGCGCCGTGGACACGGCAGTAGTAGGCGTACTCGCCAGGCTCGTCGAAGGTGTGCGTGAAGGTGTCGCCCTCGTCGAGACACCCGCTCCCCCCGGCACAGTCGGGGCTCGAGTCGAACGTCCCGTCATCCGCGGTCACCGAGTGCGGCAGGCTGCCGGTCTGGGTCCACGTGACGGTGTCACCGACCTCGACCGTCACGTCCGCCGGCGTGAAGGTCGAATCCTGGATCTCGACCTCAGCCGTGGACTGTGCGGCCGCTGGTACCGGCTGCAGCAGCGTGGCAGCGGCGGCCACGAGCAACATCGTGCGGATGGTGGTGCGCATGCGTCTTCCCTCCCGGTTGGTGACCTGGAGTGATACGCACGGACGCACCGATCGGTTCAGATCACCGGCCAGAGGTGATCGCGGTCCGGGCTATCGCATCGGTCGGACGAGCTACGGTCGTGCGGCGCGGAGGCCGCGCAGGAGGTCACCACGACGGACACGTTCGCGACGAGGCTGCAGTTGCGGTCAGAGCTGCCACGGGTCAGGGCGGCGGCACTGGCTCCCGAGACGTGGCTGCCGTCATAGCGCCACGTCCGAGCGCTCGACGTGATCGCAGACGGAGACCCGTCGGGGCTCGGCCGACGCTTCCGCACGACCGTACGGGCAGCAGCGCCGTACTCGCTCACCTGGGAGATGGAGGTGGTGCGCGCCGCCCCTGACCTCGTGGCATGGAAGGCGACCGGCGATCTGGTCGGGGCCGCCCGGTGGGACCTCGACGAGAACGGCGGGATAACCCGGATCCTCTCGACGTGGACCGTCCAGCCGACGCCGCGGTGGATCGTGCTGCTCCTGCCGGTGGCCCGGCGCTGGTTCGTCCACAACCACGACGTCCTGATCCGGCGCGGCGTACACCATCTGGCCGACCACCTCGGCACTCAGCCGATCGGCGACGTGGCCCTCTGGCGGCCGAGCGAGGTGCCGATCGAGGCACTGCTGTGCTGACTCCAAGGATGTGCCCGGCGACGTAGGACCGCTCCTGCAGCAGCGCTGGTGGTGCCATCACCGTGCCGCTGGACGGGCTCGACTTCTCTCAGCCGGGGTGTCCGGGTCGGCTCGAAGCCCGTTGATAGCGTGATGACGACGAGCGCTCGGAGAAGCCTGCGTGTCCACCCCCGATATCAGGCCGGATCCGGGGGTGACGGCCGTCACCCTCGCCGAGATCCTCGCCACCCCGGCTTTCGCCGGAGCCGAGGTCCTGGCGGGTGCCGACGGGCTCGATCGGCCCGTCGAGCGACTCACCGTCATGGAGGTGCCCGACATCCAGCGGTGGGCCAAACCACGGGAGTTCCTGCTCACCAGTGCCTACCCCATCCGGGATCAGCTGGAGAACCTGGGGACGCTGGTCACCGACCTCGACGACTCCGGGCTCGCCGGTATCGGGATCAAGCTCGGCCGCTACCTCGACGTCCTACCCGCAGACGTTGCGGAGATCGCGGATGCCCGCTCGTTCCCGATCATCCAACTCCCCCCAGGGGTGACGTTCGACGACCTGCTCACCGAAGCCTTCACGGTCATCCTGGACCGGCACGCCGAGAAGCTCGCTCGCGCCGAGCGGATCCACCGGGCCTTCCTGCAGACGGTGCTACGGGGCGAGGGATTGCCCGAGATCGTGCGCGATCTTGCGGAACTGCTGGACACGCCGGTCGCGATCGTCTCGCCGCGAGGCCAGGTACTCGCGTCGCAACGACTCCACCAGCTCGGCATCGCCGAGACCGTCGAGCTCGAGCTCGACGTGGAAGCCCGCCTGGTGCGCTCCGGCGATCGGGAGCTGGCCTGTGAGGTGGTCCCGATCTCGGCCGGGAAGAACCAGCACGGCTACGTCGTCGCGCTCGTGCAACACCGCGCTCCGGACGATCTCATCGCCTTGGAGAGCGCCGCCACCGTCGCCGCGTTGGCCCTCACCAAGGAGCGTGAGGTCCATGCGGTCGAAAGCAAGTACCGCTCCGACCTGATGCACGACCTCCTCCGCGGTGCCGATGACCACGTCGACATGCGCCGGCGCGCGGCCGCGTTCGGCTGGGACATCGACCGCGGGTCGACGGTGTTCGTCGTCCGCCGTGACTCGCGCGCCGGCGTGACGCCGGTCGAACACACCTACCCGCCGGCGCCCGGAGGGACGCTGCACCGGCTGGTCGCGGACCGGGACCCTGCTGCGGCGGTCGTCCACTTCAGCCACGAGGTCGTGATCCTGACCGTCGCCTTCCCCGCTGATGCCCGGAACGAGGCGATCGCGCTGGCGCGCCGGCTGCAGCGGGAGGTCGCCCGCTCCGAGAAGGCCTCCGTATCGGTCGGGATATCGCGCCCGATCGACGAGATCGCGGAGATCCCGCGCGGGTACACGCAGGCTGTTCGGGCCCTCAACGTCGGACGGCGGGTCGTAGGAGAGGGCGCCGTACGCCACTTCGACGCCCTGGGCGCCTACCGCTTGTTGTCACTCGTGGAGGATGATGCCGAGCTGCGGACCTTCGCATCGGAAGCACTCGGCGAACTCGACAGGGACACCGCGGGATCGGAGGACCTGCGTCAGACCTTGCAGGTCTGGCTCGACACCGGAGGGAACGTCGCCGAGACGTCCCGTCGCCTCCACTTCCACTATCACTCGATCCGCTACCGCTTGGCGAAGCTGGAGGGGATGCTCGGGCCGTTCATGACCGACGGACAACTCCGGCTCGATCTGCAGTTGGCCCTTCTGGTGCGATCGATGCGTGGGCTCGACACCTGACCGAGTTGCGGTTCCAGCCACACCGTCCATCTCAATCATTGCGGATCCTAGCCGGCGGCTTACCAAGCTTCTGATGGATACGGCGAACCCGGGGCCCCGTATCGTCAGGCTCGGTACCGGCTCGGCCTCTTGGGAGAGAAGAGAAGCGCCGGCGGGATACCGAACCCACAGGGGTGGCGACCTGCCATCCCGCAACGCCAGGGGTAGTCACCGTCATGGGCCTTCGACTCGGGATCGACCTGGATGGCGTCGTTGCCGACTTCAACCTCGGTTGGATCACGGCGTACAACGACAGTTTCGGCGCTGGGTTGGCCACCGAGATGGTGACCTCGTGGGACAGTCCGCTCGAGCTCACCCATTTCGCCGACATGGTCGCCTTCTGGGACTGGGCGCGCGACCACGGGGGAGCCAGCGTCTTCCGTCACCTCGAGCCCTATCCCGGTGCGATCGATGTCCTGTCCTCGCTGAGCGGCGCTGGCCACGAGATCGTGGTGCTCACCGCCAAGCCCGACTGGGCAGTGCACGACACCCTCGGATGGATCGGTGACCACCACCTGCCCACACGAGAGATCCACTTCATCGACGACAAGCACGAGATCGCGTGCGATGTCTACCTCGACGACGCGCCCGAACAACTCCTGTCACTGGCCGCGCAGCGGGCGCCGACCGCAACGGTCTGTCGCTTCGTCAGGCCTTGGAACCGCCTGGTTCCCGGCACCGTGGACGTCCACGATTGGAACGAGTTCCAGTCGCTCGTGATGACGGAAGACGAGGCACTGTCTCAACCCGACCTCCGATAGCAACACCGTGCGTACCGGGCGCGTGCGCATGGCACCGGCCAGTCCGCCCGGCGACCCAACGACCAGCGCCTGCGATCGATCAGGGCGACCACCGAGCAAGCACCCAGGGAGATACCGATGAGGACACGAAAGCTCGCCATACTGATCACGGCGGTGGTCATGCTCGCTGCCTGTGGCAGCGGAGACGACGGCAGCGACGACGCGGTCGGGGAGGCTGACCCGGCTGCCGACACCGCTGAGGAAGCTGAACCCACCGACGAGGAAGAAGAAGCCGCGGAGGACGACCGAGCGGACTGGCCCGAGGAACTCGTCTTCGGCTTCGTGCCCTCGCGCGAGGCCGACGTCCTGGTCGACAGCGCTGACGAGTTGGCGGCCGTCCTCAGCGATGCCACCGGCATCCCGGTGGAGCCGTTCATCAGCCAGGATTACGTCGGACTGGTCGAAGCCATGGCGTCAGAGCAAGCGCACATCGGTGCGTTCGGCCCACTTGCACTCGTCCGGGCGATCGACCGTGCTGGTGTGGAGATCATCCTGCAGTCAGAACGGCGCGGCACCCTGAGCTACCACACGCAGTACATGACCAACGATCCTGACAAATACTGCGACGATGCCCCCCAGGCCGACGAGGACGGGTTCCTCTGGTGCAACGGCACGCTCGAGGCTTCCGAAGGACCGGTCGGCGAGGAAGCGATCGCTCGGATCGATGGATCGACCGCGTTCGTCGACCCGTCCTCCGCTTCGGGGTATCTCATCCCGGCGCTGCAGATGATCGAGCAGGGCCACGAACTGAACGACATCGCCAGCATCTTCTCGGGTGGTCACGACAACTCGGTCAACGCCGTCTACCACGGCGACGTGGAGGTCGGGCTGTCGTTCGACGACGCTCGCGGGATCATGCTCGAGGAACTGCCGGACGTGGGCGAGAAGGTGGTCGTGTTCGCCTTCTCAGATGAGATCCCCAACGACGGGATGGCTGTGATCGGGGGGCTGCCCGAGGATCTCAAGCTCCTGATCCAGCAGGCGCTCGTCGAGTACAGCGACACCGAAGAGGGGCAGGAGGTCCTGTTCAACCTGTACGAGATCGACGGTCTGGCACCGGCGACATCGTCCACGTACGACGTGATGCGCCGTGCCGACGCCGAACTCGGTGACCAGTTCGACGGCTGACCCTCTCACGGGGCGGGCTGCCCGGGTCGCACATCAGCCCGCCCCGCGTCATCCCTGGCCCAGGAAGGAGCCCGAAGATGATCCGGTTCGACAACGTGACGCTCGACTACGCAGGGGGCGTCCGTGCGCTCGACGACGTCTCCCTCGACATCGATGCGGGAGAACTCGTGGTCGTGGTCGGGCTGTCAGGGGCTGGCAAGTCGAGCCTCGTGCGCGCGATCAACGGCCTGGTCCGTCCGTCCGCCGGAACGATCGAGGTCGACGGACGCGAGGTCGGGAGCGCCTCGCCGGCCGAGCTACGGGAGATCCGGTCCGACATCGGGATGATCTTCCAGGGCTTCAACCTCGTCAAGCGCACCAGCGTGCTCAACAACGTGCTCATGGGTCGGCTCCATGTCGTCCCCCGCTGGCGCACCCTGCTCGGCATGTACCCCGCCGCGGACGTCGAGGTGGCGATGCAGGCGCTCGAGCGGGTCGAGATCGTCGACAAGGCCTACGTCCGCGCCTCGAACCTGTCGGGCGGCCAGCAGCAACGGGTCGGCATCGCACGAGCGCTCGCCCAGGAACCCAAGGTCATCCTCGCCGACGAGCCGGTGGCCTCACTCGATCCGCCGACGTCACACGTGGTCATGCGGGACCTACAGCAGATCAACCGTGAGCTCGGTATCACGACGGTGGTCAACCTCCACTTCCTGGACCTCGCCCGGGCATACGGGGACCGCATCATCGGCCTCCGCGCCGGCCGTATCGTGTTCGATGGACCGGGCTCCGAGGCCGATGAGCAGGTGTTCGAGGACATCTACGGCCGGTCGCTGACCGCTGACGATGTCCTCCAGGCCAAGGCCGAGCTGTGAGTGCCACCGACGCCCCGGTCCAGAGCAGCCCGACACGGCCGGCGAAGCCGCCGGTTTCCTGGAAGCTGCTCGCCGGCGGCGCACTCTTCGTCCTGATCTCGTGGTGGGCAGGGAGTGGTCGGTTCGGGGTCGGCTTCTCGGCCCCCGAACTCCTGTCAGGGTTCGAGCGCGGCCAGCGCATCCTGGAGGACCTTCTGAACCCACGCTGGCAGGCGTGGCGGGGCCTGATCGGCCCCTTCATCGAGACGCTGCGTATCGCCGTACTGGCTGCCCTGATCGGCTGTAGTGCCGCCTTCGGCATGGCGCTGCTCACATCGCGGGTCTCTGCTCCCGGCCTCCGGTCCTTCCTCGCCGGCAAGGCGGTCCTCAACGTCGTCCGGTCGATCCCGGACCTGCTGTACGCGATGGTGTTCGTCGCGGTGTTCTCGATCGGGCCGCTGGCAGGAATCGTCGCGCTGATCCTGTTCAACATCGGCGTCGTCGGCAAGCTCACCTCCGAGACGATCGACGGCATCGACACCGGACCGCTGGAAGCAGCCCAGGCGGCAGGTGCCAGCCACACCCAGGTGATCCGGACCTCCGTGGTCCCGTCGGTCCTGCCGAACTACGTCGCCTACTCCCTCTACGCGTTCGAACTGAACCTTCGCGCCTCGTTGGTCGTCGGTTTCGTCGGAGCCGGGGGTATCGGACAGGTCCTGTTCGTTGCGCTGAACGGGTTCCGCTACGACGTCGTTTCCCTCATCGTGATCTGCATCTTCGTCATCGTGTTCCTCGTGGAATCCGTGTCGATCGCCCTGCGCCGGAGGCTCGTATGACGATCCCCCAGACCCCCACGCACACCCCACCGCGGGTCCGCACGACCACCGCGAGTGCGACGCGGCCGGAGAGGCCACGCCGGTACGGGCCGCTCGGACTGGCCCTGACGCTGCTCGCGGCCGGTCTCTGGGCGGCGTGGACCTCCGGGATCGACCTCGCCGCGGTGCTGCGTGGCCCACAGGCGTTCGTGCGCATCCTGGCCCTGATGTTCCTGCCGCCGGATGCGAGTGCGATCCCCGGCGCGCTCAGCGGGATGGTCGAGTCGCTCCAGATCGCCTGGATCGGCACGATCATCGGGGCACTGATCAGTCTGCCGCTCGGACTGCTGGCTGCGAAGAACGTGGGAGGGAGGATCAGCCCGACCGTGTCGCGTCAGGTGCTGAACCTGCTGCGTTCGTTGCCGGAACTGGTGCTCGCCATCCTCTTCGTCTCGATGATCGGGCTCGGGCCGCTGGCCGGCACGCTGGCGATCGGGTTGGGCTCCATCGGAACGCTCGGGAAACTCACGGCCGAGGTCGTCGAGGGCATCGACCGAGGCCCGATCGAGGCGTCGGAGGCCGTCGGAGGCGGCCGGTTCCAGGTGCTCCGCTGGGGTGTTCTGCCCCAAGCGATGCCGGAGATCATCGCGTTCTGGCTCTACCGCTTCGAGATCAACGTCCGAGCATCTGCGATCCTGGGCCTCGTCGGGGCTGGGGGGATCGGTGGGATGCTCGCGAACTTCCTCTCCTACCGGCGCTATGGCTCGGCTGGCACGGCCATCCTCATCGTCATCGCGACCACCATCGCGATCGATATCGCCTCCTCGCGGATCCGCCGGCGGATCATCACGGGGAAGAGCGCCACCAAGCACTCCCTCGAACCCCTCGCACAAGTGGTCACTCCGTAGCTGCGTCATCGGCCGGGGTCACTGACCCGGATGCGCGGCTGGAGATACCACCGCCTCGGCATCAGCCGTCTCCCCTGCCGCCGTGCGAGCCGTCCATCCTGAGAGGTCAACGTGCCGCCGACCGTCCCCAGGCGAACCCGAGCTAGCTCACCGGCCACGGGCACATCGCGAAGCGATGGCAGGGATCCCCGACTGCTGTTCGCCCGATGATCGGACCAGCGGAAGTCGGACTGCTCCTGCTCACGGCCATGTTCGCCGTGGTCACCGGGATCAACGACGGTGGCGCCCTGGTCGCCAACGGTCTGAAGATCCGCACCGTCGGCCTCAGCCAAGCGATCGGCCTGTTGACCCTCGCGGTCGTGATCGTCCCACTGGTGCTGGGCACCAGGGTTGCGACCACCCTCGTGAGCGAGCTCGTCGTTCTCGAGGGTCCGACCGGACAGCGTGCCCTAGCGATCGCGGTCCTCGCTGCGATGGGCGTGGTTCTCGCGCTGGCGCGTGCAGGGCTCCCGACCAGCCTGACGTTGGCGATCATCGGAGGCATCACCGGCAGCGGACTCGGAGGCGGTCACCTGGTGGGTTGGGCCATGGTCGGACGGGTTCTCGCCCTCGCCGCCCTGGCACCGCTGGTCGGAGGGGCCTTGGCGTTCGTGCTCGCGGGATTGTCGAAACGATTGACCACTCCCACCTCGATGGGGAGCGTGGTGGGGGCTGGCCATCGCTTCGCCTTCACCCTGCAATGCATCGCGTACGGCGCGAACGATGGACAGAAGATGCTGGCAGTGGCGATGCTCGGGCTCGGCATCACCGCAACAGCCGGGGGTGCCCTCACCGCGATGCTCGCCTTCGTCGCGTCGCTCTTCCTGCTGGGAACCCTCGTCGGTGTACGTCGGATGGCAGAGACGCTCGGCACGGGGGTGCTCGCTTCGAGACCGATGAACGCGGTCACGGCCGAGACGGCCGCAGGCACGGCCGTGCTCGCGACCGCCTTCCTCGGCGCCCCCGTGAGCATGACCCAGGCGGTCGCAGGAGGCCTCGTCGGCAGTGGTATCAGCGACGGCACCCGACGGATCCGGTGGCGCTGGGTGGCGAACATCGGCTTGGCATGGCTGGTGACGCTTCCGGCGGCGCTGTTGGTGGCTGCCGGGACCGCGGCGATGGTGGAGGCGGCACTGTGAAGCGGATCGGTCGACTCACGCGCGAACTCCTGGGTTCCAACGAAGGAACGCTCGTCATCTGCCTGGTTGCCCAGATCGATGCCGCACTCGCTGGCGTGCGTCTGGCCACCGATGCCGTGTCGGGCCGGATCACCTCGGATGATGCTCGCCGACGGATCAGCATCATCGAGCATGAAGGCGACGCCCATCGCGCCGACCTGGTCGACGCGTTGGGGCGGGCGCTCGTGACACCGTTCGACCGTGAGGACCTGTTCCGCCTCTCACGCTCGATCGACGACGTGCTGGACAACCTCCGGGATCTCATCCGGGAGTACGACCTCTTCCATGCGCCTCCGGGACGACCGTTCGTACCGGCGCTGGAGGCCATCGGCTGCGGGCTGGAGACGCTGCGTGCCGCGGTCCAGCACATCGTCGAGACCCCGGCCGAGCTGACGCGAGGAGCGCTCGCAGCGAAGAAGGGCGGCAGTCAGGTACGGCAGGAGTACCAGCGGGCTCTCGCCGATCTCCTCGATCAGCACGCGCTCGACCGAGAGCTGCTCAAGAGCCGCGAACTGTTGCGCCGCCTCGACGTCATCGGACTCCGGCTCGGGGAAGCCGCTGACGCTCTCGCTGATGGGGCCATGAAGCGCAGTCACTGACCTGGGACAACGAGCCGGACGGCAGCCCTCGGCCATCCGGACACCGGAAGGTTCTCGGAAGGGTG
>JBBDSW010000128.1:0-7825 GCA_040904745.1 Nitriliruptoraceae bacterium | reverse complement strand
CACTGCGTGGCGGGACCCGATGGGGCGATGGGCTACCACTACGTGCACTTCGGACGGGTCGGCCAGCTCGACCCCGCGCTGCCACAGGTCCTGCTCTACGCCCCCGGAGGCGACGGCCACCTCCGACTGGTCGGCGTCGAGTACCTGAGCCCGACCGGCGGAGAGGTGTTGGGGCAGCCGCTCGCCGACTTCAGTCCACCGTTCGGTCCCGACACCGCGCTGCACGTGTGGTTGTGGCAGGCCAACCCGGCCGGCATGTCCGCCTCCTACAACCCGAACCTCAGCTGCCGGGCCACCTGACCCCGCATCGACACCGTCCACCCCCAGGTGACGATCTCGTACGACGATCTCCTACACCGGGCCGATCGCGAGACGGCCCGGTGTAGGCTCCGATTGGACTCCGGGAGGCGGTCGTCGGCGTGTCGTTGGAACAGTTGCCGCAGACGCGCTTCGCGACGACCCGTGGCGCCCGGCTCGCGTACCAGGTGTTCGGTTCCGGCGACCACACCGTGGTCGCCATCCCGCCCACGGCACAGAACATCGAGCTGTCCTGGGAACAGCCGGCGGTCCGCGCGATGCTGGAGCGCTTCGCGTCCTTCTGCCGCTACCTGCATTTCGACAAGCGTGGGACGGGGTGCTCCGACCGCAACGGCCGGATCGCGAACCTCGACGAGCGTGTCGAGGATCTGCGGGCCGTGATGGACCACGCTGGGATCGAGCGGGCCCACCTGTTCGGGAACTCCGAGGGCGGTCCGATGTCCGTGCTGTTCGCGGCGACCTACCCGGAGCGGGTCGACAGCCTCATCCTGTTCGGCACCGGCGCGACCCTGCTCCCGCCCGATGTCACCCCGACGGCGCTCGCCGAGCAGCGCGCCGGTGCGGTGCGCTACGCCGCGCGTTGGGGCACGGAGGACTCACCGGTCGCCGCCGGGATGGCACCGACCCTGACCGCCCAGGACCCGAGCTTCGCCGCTTGGCACCAGCGCTACGAGCGCTATGCGGCCAGCCAGGACTCGCTGCTTGCTGGAGCTCTTGGAGCTCAGCTTCGCCGCGGACGTGCGCGAGCTCGCCAGCAGGATCCAGCGTCCGGCGCTGGTGATCCACCGTACGGGTGATCCGGTGATCCCCATCGAACGCGCACGGGAGCTGGTCGCCTTGCTGCCCAACGGCCGGCTCTTCGAGCAGCCCGGCAGGGACCACTTCGGCTACTCCGGTGACGTGGACGGGTGGGTGGACGAGTTCGAGCGGTTCGTGACCGGGACGGTGCGCTCCGGCCCGGTTGCCACGGTCGGACGGCCGACGGTGCACATCACCACCCTCGGCCGCTTCGCCGTGGCCGTCGACGGTCAGGAGGTGCCGCCGGCCGACTGGGGCTCTCGACGCGCGCGTCAGCTGTGCAAGCGGCTCGTCGCTGCCCGGGGGTGGCCGGTCACCAGGGACGAGCTCTTCGAGCTGCTGTGGCCAGGCGAGACCGATCGCGGCCGGCTCGGCGCCAGGCTCTCGGTCCAGCTCTCCGGGGTCCGCCGCGTCCTGCACGGAGGAGTGATCGCCGACCGCGAGAGCGTACGGCTGAACCTCGAGGAGGTCGACACCGACCTCGAAGCGTTGTTCCGAGCGAGCGGTGACGCGTCGGTCGTCGCGGCCTACCCCGGTGCGTTCCTGCCGGACGATCGCTACGAGATCTGGACCGAGGGGGCCAGGGCCGAGGCCCAGGCACGTTTCGTCCCGAGCGCGAGGCGCAAGGCGCGCCGACTGCTCGACAGCGACGAGCCGGAGGCCGCCGTCAGCCTGGCGCTGCGACTGCGCGAGATCGACGTCTACGACGAGGACGCCCACCGGATCCTGATCACCGCGCTCGAGCGAGCGGGTGCGGTCACCGAGGCCAACCGTGCGCGGGCGGTCTACCGCTCCGCGATGGACGAGCTCTCCAGGCCGGCCGACGATCCCCAAGCGGCGAGGTAGCGCGAACGGAACCGCACCGGAAGGTTCCCTGAAGGGCCTGCGCGGATACTCCTCGGCATGTCCACGAACACCACATCCAGCCGAGCTCCTGAGGTCATCGCACCCGGCTCGGGCCATCACCTCCACTTCCTGAACCACCTCGCGACCGTCAAGGTCCGCGGCGGTGAGGACGGAGCCCTCAGCGTCGTCGAGTTCACCGCCCCGCGGGGCCTCGGGCCTCCGCTGCATCGACACGACGACGAAGACGAGCTGTTCGTCGTCCTCTCCGGGGAGGTCGCCTTCCACACCGGGGACGACCACGTGCTCGCGGGACCAGGCGGCATGGCGTTCCTGCCGCACGGGATCCCCCACACGTTCCAGGTCCACTCCGACGCCGCAGCCTTCGTGTGCGTGACCGGCTCGAACGTCCGGGCTCCTCGCTTCGACCAGATGGTCGCACAGCTCGGTGATCCGACCGCGGCACCTTCCCTGCCCGAGCCAGGCCTCATCGACCCGGGCCGGGTCGCGGAGGTCTGCCTCGAGCACGGCATCCAGGTGCTCGGACCGCCGCCCAGCCCCTTGGGCTGACCCCCTGTCGCCACCGCTTCACCACGACACGCCGAGGAGGCCGTTCTGTAGGGTTCGCGATCACCCCGGATCGGATGACCATGCACGGGACGACGCTCATGCTGACCGGAGGGATCATCGCTGTCGGCGGTTTCACCCTCGTGTGGTTGATCGACGGGGCCTCGCGTCCGGGCTACCGCCCGAGCTACCACCCCATCAGCGCGCTGAGCCTCGGTCCCCGGGGCTGGGTCCAGGTGACCAGCTCCCTCGTCACCGGCGCGCTGCTCGTGATCTTCGCCATCGGGGCCCATGCGGCCGGCGCAGGTCTGACCGTGTCGATACTGCTCGGCGTCGCCGGCCTCGGCCTGACCGGCGCCGGCGTCTTCCCCATGGATCCGATGCGCGGCTATCCGCCGGGCGCCATCGACGGCGATCCGCCCGAGCAGAGCGTGCGACACCGCCTGCACGACCTGGCCAGTATCGCGGTGTTCCTGGCGGTACCGGCGGCGGCGACCGTGTCCGGCATCACCGGCGCGGGAGCGTGGCGCTGGTACTCGCTCGTCTCCGCAGCCGCCGGCCTGCTCCTGCTCGGATGGTTCATCACCGCCTACGGCAAGGACACCACTCGAGCTGGCCTCATCCAGCGTGTGATGGTCACCTCCAACTGGACCTGGGTCGCGCTACTCGGCCTGCGGCTCCTGTGAGGCCAGGCGACCGAGGACCGCGAACCAAGCGGGCTGGACCTCGCTCGTGGACGCCGGACACGGACCTCAGCACGCTCATGACGATCGTGACGGCCATCGCCCATGCGAGGTCTCAGTGGGAGCGTCGGGTCGGGTCGGTGAGCGCTTGACCGACCGTCTCATCGTCGAGGTGACGGTCCTCGTCGTGGGACGTGCCGGCCACGCTCCACGCCTGGAACGAGTCGAGTCCGTAGAGCACCAGACCTGTCCCTCCGAGGAAGAACACGATCGTGCCGATGGCGAACAGCGCGAGGTCGGTCATCGCACACGCTCCGGCGCCGCGACGAGCGCTCCGAGCGAGAACAGCGAGGGCACCCACAGCCCGACGAAGATCGCCGTCTGCCGGTCATCACCGAGGAACCAGAGGCCTACCGACAGGAAGAAGGACGCGGTACCGGCGATCAGGAAGAACAGTTTCCCGACGATCCGTCGTCGCTCTCGTTTCGTGTCCTGCATATCGGGCTCCATCGTTCGCATGAACCACCCCTTCCTCGGGCTCCTCCAACGTTCGTAGCTGACGACCCGCCCGGACGCCTCGAGCGTCAGCTGATCCGTCGAGGACGACCCACCTGCACATCGACACCGCCACCGTGCACGACGTGGGAGGGCGCACCCCGGTCGAGTCGATATCCAGCGGCCGCGACGAAGCCGTCGTCCAGTGAGACGGGGCGCGCCTCGCGAAGCGGCCACGGTTCGTGCGAGATGTCGGCTCGCAGCAGAGCTCCGCCCGGCGTCGACTCGTAGAGCGCGAAACGCGCCGTCAAGAACCCATCGAGGAGAGAACGGTCGCCATCAGCCAGTCTCTCACCGACCTCGAGCGCGACCCGCGAGATGGCCCCTCGCGGTCCGGGCCAGCGACGCCGGGCGGCGTAAGTGATCCGGTGCTCCTCGACGGTCACGCTCATATCGGCATAGCAGTAGGGCAGCCGGTAGGTCGTGCGGGCGACGAACGCGGGTGCCAGCCGATCGATGTCGAGCGAGTGGAAGTAGACCCCGTGGCCCCCGTCCGGACCGACGACGTAGGTCCTCACGTTCGTCTCGGGGAACCGGCTCGCGGGCAGCCTCGGGCCGCCCGTGCCGACCCGGATGCCATCCATGACGAAGGGTACGAGTCCGACATAGGCACGACCCTCGAACAGGTCGGGCTCGAGCCCTTCGGGGAGGCGTCTCGCGACGCTGTCGGGATCGAGGTCCCAATGCAGGTAGCTCACGTCACGCCAACGCATGGCCATCACCGGACGGCCGATCGACGCACCCTGCCGTGGTCTCTCATCCGCCGGGACGATCATGGAGTGGGGTCCTCGTGCGTGCTTCCGTTGCGGAAGGTCGGTCGTGGCGGGGAACCGGTTCATCCCTTGGGGCGGGTGCGCACCTGACCGAGCCCGCCATCCACCCCGATGACCTGTCCGGTGACCCAGGAGGTCGTGGGATCGAGGAGCCAAGTGACCGCGGCGGCGACGTCGTCGCCGGTTCCCAGCCGTCCGAGCACGTGCATCGCACGGCTGGCTTCAGCCTGGGCTCGGTTGCCGATCAGCCCAGCCGTCATCTTGGCGTCGACCAACCCTGGCGCGACCGCGTTGACGCGCACCCCGCGAGCGCCGTAGGTGGCTGCCGCTGAGCGGGTGAGTCCGATGACCCCGCCCTTGGCAGCGGCGATGGCCTCGTGGTTCGCGATGCCGGTCTGTGCGGCAGCAGACGCGGCCAGCACGATCGATCCCCCACCTGCCTTGGCCATCAGGGGTGCCGCAGCCCTCACCACCGCGAAGGCGGAGGTGAGGTTGACCGCGATCGTCTCCACCCACTCATCGGCGGTGGTCAGGTGCGCGGGCTTGAGCAGGACGGATCCCACAAGGTTCGCGACGCCATCGAGCCGACCATAGGTATCGGCGACGCCGGCGATGAGCTCACCCACCTGCGTCAGATCCCGGGCGTCCACCTCGTGGGCGTCCTCGGCATCGGCCTCCTCGGAGAGTCGCGAGAGCTCTTCGCCGTCCCGGCCCGCGATGACGACACGAGCGCCGGCCGTACGAAGGCGCGCAATCGTGGCGGATCCGGCGGCGCCGGTCGCACCGATGACGAGGTGGAGCGTGTCGGACATCAGGGGCTCCTCGGACGATCGGACCGCTCACTCGACCGTGCGGTCGGGACACCCTCGTTCGGCCCGAACGCGGTGGGCGGATCGCTCGGCCCGTACCTACGGACCACGAGATCGGGACCGTCGAGTGCTCGATCTTCAGCGGGTTCGGTCAGCGGCCTGAGCGGTCAGGGTCCGCATCCGCTCCGACGCGCGCGCATAGAACCGCAACTGGGTACAGCGCCCGAAGAACGCGAAGCCAAGGCGCACGATCGGGTTCCTGATCGGTCCGCGCTGCGAGTAGGCAGCGATGCGGAACTCCACCCGCCCGTCCTCGAGGTGCTTCACGACCTCGTAGTCCATCTGGCCGCGCTCGAGATGGCCCTCCAGCGTGCGGTAATGCCATACGAAGCGGTGGACGGGAGCACCGTCCACCTCGTCGGGGCCGTCGAACACCCCTCCAACGCGCACCCCCATCGGGAAGCGCAACCCGTAGAAGCGACCGACGAGCAGCATGTCGCGTCCGTCGAGCGGCGCCGCCGCGTCGTAGACGGCCCGTACCAGCGCGGGGTCAGCCATCTCGTAGCTCTCCAGCAGACCGCAAGCGACCGCGAAAGGCCCACCGGGTTGCGGTGGGCCAGGTGCCTCGCTCGGCAGCGCGATGCATCGCCGGTCGACCTGCCACCTCGGGTCGGAGACGGCCTCCTCCCACGCGATCGGCTCGAAGTTCACGTCCCGAGAGTGAAGATCGTCGTACCGACGCAACGCCCACGCGGGCACGCGCCCGGTCTGGACGACGCGCCGAGCACCGCTCACAGGTTCGGTTCGAGACGACGGCTGGTCGAGGACGGGTTGCTCATCCGCACGCCGCCGCTGACCGCGGCCACACGCCGGCAGAACTGCGCCCACATGTGCAGCTGCAGCTCGCGTCCGATCACGAACCGCCCGTACACCAGGTGGAAGAGCGGGTTCCCGCTCCGTGCCCACGACTCGATACGGAACTCGAGGAAGCCGCGAGCATCGGTGCTGGTCCGGAACTCGATCTCACCCGCCTCCATGTGCCCCCGCAGCGTTGCGAACCGGAACGATGTGGGCGTTCGCTCGATCACGCGTACCGGGCCGTCCCACGGGCCGGGGAGACGAACGATCAGCTCGTCGCCGAGCTGCAGGTCACGCGCTGGCCCGCCGCTGAAGGTCTCGAACCTCGCCATCTCGGTGGGCGTGACCTGGTTGGGCTCCGCGAGGATGTAGCTGATCAGCTCTTCACCGCTCAGCGTTTCATCGGTGACGAAGACCCAGTAGCTGCGGTGGTACAGCGGGCCGATGCCATCACGAGGGCGCTGCAACGTGGCCGGATCTCCGGGCAGTTCCCGTTCGAAGTCGGGCGGTTCTGCCGGATCCTGCTGCCGGTCGCGGCGGTAGGTCGGGACCCGTTGCGTGGCGTAGCGCAGGACGGTGACCCCCAGCTCCAGACACGAGCGGGAGACACGGCGTACCGTGCTGAGGGTCTGGATCGGACGGCCGGCTGCGACGATGCGATGCCTCGATAGGGCGGGAGGATCGAGCGATGTTGAACCGTACTACCGCGCTGGCCATGGTCCACGACGTCGGGTTGGCCGCATGGTTCGGTGGCGCATGGATGGGTGCCATCGGCCTCAACGGCGCCACGATCGAGGTCGACGATCACACGCAACGCACCCGGGTGGCCAACGCCGGCTGGTTCCGTTGGGCGCCGATCGCGGGAGCAGCGCTGCTCGCGCACGTCTCGAGCGCCTACGCCCTCGGTCGACTCCGCCCCACCCCGCAGGGCCGGGAGCCAGGGTCTGTCGGGGTGCGTCGGGTCCGGACGGCGGTGACCCTCCTGGCCATGATCGCGACCGCCGAGACCGGCATCTCCGGTCAACGTGTCGTCCGCGGCGGCGACGTCCCCGTCGCGACGGCAACCATCCCCATCAGGGCCACGCCCCCCGAGGTTGCGGCCGCCCAACGGCGTCTGCGGGTCGCCCAGTGGTTGGTGCCCACCTTCACGGGGGCGATCTTCGTGCTGGAGGCGATCCAGCGTCAGCAGGGGGGCCACGAGGCGGTCAGGGATCGCCGGTGAGCACCCAGGCGGGCGCAGTGGCGACGGCGACCGACGACCGAGCTCCGACCCCGCGCGTGGCCCGTCCTCCCTGAGGCGAAGGCGTGGAGGGTCCAGGCACCGGCACGCTTCGGGTGGCGGCCATCCGCTTCCCTATTGGGCATGGTCGCCGTGGTCGGAGACCTGTGCCTCGCCCCAGCGGTGCAGGGCCTCGATGAGCGTCGGGTCGCCGGTGGTGTAGCTCAGGAGGGCGCCGTCATCGAGTTGCTCGAGCTGGATGTCGATCTCGGCTGCTCCAGCACGCAGTTCGGCGAGGCCCGGCATGTCCTCGCCGTGGATGGCCGCCGGGTCGTCGAGGTCACCTCGCGCGAACCGGGCTGCTTCCTCCTCGAGGTGCTCGCCGATGAGCGCGACCTGCTC
>JBBDSW010000127.1:22111-28334 GCA_040904745.1 Nitriliruptoraceae bacterium | reverse complement strand
CCTCGCCGAGCGTGGCGATGCGTGCGTAGCCGGCGAAGGCGAAGAACAGCAGCCCACCGGCCTGCAGGATGCCGTACCAGCCCCCGACCCCGGTGAGGTCGGCGAGGTTGGAGGGCGCCAGGTTGCCCGAGCCCAGGGTGGCGAACAGGACGATGGCCAGCGCGGCGAGGACCACCGTCACGATGACGCGGGTCAGCAGGGCGGTTCGCTGGACACCGGCGAGGTTGACGGCCGTCAGCGCGACGACCGCCCCGATCGCCAGGGGGTGGGCGAGGTCCGGTGCCACGTAGAAGCCGAAGGTCAGGGCCATGGCCGCACACGAGGCCGTCTTGCCGATCACGAACGCGATCCCGGCCAGCACACCGGCGGGCCGGCCGAGCCGAGCGGTGGCGTAGACGTAGGTGCCCCCTGCGGCCGGATACAGGGCAGCCAGCTGTGCGGAGGAGGTCGCGTTGGCGTAGGCCACGACGCCCGCGATGGCCAGCCCCACGAGCAGCCCCGCTCCGGCTGCCTCGGCGGCGGGCCCGAAGGCGGCGAAGACCCCAGCGCCGATCATGGCGCCCAGGCCGATGATGACGGCGTCCGTGGTCCCCAGCCGCCGGCTGAGTTCCTCCCTCACGTGGGGCTCACTCCGCCGGGAGGTAGTCGTCCGCGTAGTACTCGACCCCGAGGTGGGTGATCTGATCCTCACCGGCGATCCATCGCAGGGTGTTCTTCAACTTCGTGAGCTGGATGAAGAGGTCGTGCTCCGCGTACAGGCCGGGGGCGACCTGGGGGGCCTTGAAGTAGAAGCTCAGCCACTCCTGGATGCCGCCCATCCCTGCGCGCTGCGCCAGGTCGAGGAACAGCGCCAGGTCCAGTGCCAACGGTGCGGCGAGGATCGAGTCGCGGCACAGCAGGTTGACCTTGAGCTGCATCGGGTAGCCGAGCCACCCGACGAAATCGATGTTGTCCCAGCCTTCCTTGTTGTCCCCGCGGGGCGGGTAGTAGTTGATGCGTACGACGTGGTGCAGGTCGCCGTACAGCTCCGGGTAGACGTCCGGCTGGAGGATCGTGTCCAGGACCCCCAACTTGGAGGTCTCCTTGGACTTGAACGAGTCCGGGTCGTCGAGCACCTCGCCGTCGCGGTTCCCCAGGATGTTGGTGGAGTACCACCCGTCCATCCCGAGCATGCGCGCCTTGAACATCGGCGCCAGGACGGTCTTGACCATCGTCTGTCCGGTCTTGAAGTCCTTGCCACAGATCGGTATCCCATGGTCCGAGGCGAAGGTCCGAAGCACCGGGGTGTCGACGGTCAGGTTGGGAGCACCGTTGGCGAAGGGGACGCCCTCGAGCAGCGCGGCGTAGGCGTAGAGCATCGACGGGGTGATCGTCGGATCATCGGCGTCGATCGCGGCCTCGAAGGCGTCGAGGTCGGCGTGCTGCGGGCCGGGCTCGACGTAGATCTCCGTGGAGCCGCACCACACCATCACCATGCGGTCGCAGCCGTGCTGCTCGCGGAACGCGTTGAGATCACCCCGGATGCGCTCGAGCATCGGCCGTTTCGCGCGATCTGGCATGACGTTCGGCCCGTCGAGCTTCTTCACGTACGACGGATCGAACGCCGCCGCCATCGGCCGGATCGCCCGGAGCTGCTCGGCGATGGGCTCCAGGTGCCGGGCGGCGTCCAGGACGCCGGCGTTCAGCGCGGAGACGTAGGCATCGTCGGGGAACGGGTCCCAGGCGCCGAAGACGAGGTCGTCGAGTCCGGCGAGCGGGACCAGTTCGTCCACCCTCGGCGAGCGACCCTCGGTGCGCTTGCCGAGCCGCACCGTACCGAGCTGGGTCAACGATCCCACCGGTTCGGCCAGGCCCTTGCGGATCAGCTCGACCCCGGCGATGAACGTCGTGGCGACCGCGCCGAGACCGACGCAGACGACCCCGAGCTTGCCGTCTGCCGGGGCGATCGTAGGGGAGGGGAGGGCATCGGTCTCAGGCACGGCGCGGTCCTCGGATCATCGGTGGAGTCAGGCCCGAACCCTACCCGCTGGCTGCCCGTTCTCCGGCCGCGTGCTTGGCCGGTGAGGTGCCCAGCAGTGCCCGCATGGCCGTCAGGCTCGCGGTCGCCTGCGCCACCGCGCCGCGGGCGACCACCGGGGGCCAGCCGAGCTCGAGGGCGTCGCGCAGCGGCGGCTCCAGCGAGCCGAGGGCCCCGGTCAACAGGGAGCGGTACCCACCGCGCGCCGCCAGCGGGATCGGTGGCCTCCGCAGGAACCGCAGCGCCTCCCGGCCCTGGAGGTTGACGCCGAGCTCACGGGTGTAGCCCGTGAGGGTCTCCTCCAGAGCTCGCACCGTCGTCGGCAGCGTGCCTTCGGCGATCATCGGTAGGTGGATGCGACCGCGAGCGAGCTCGGCACGGGCTTCCTCGTCCCGCTGCAACGCACGCAGGTCGACCCGCGGGTCGAGCAGCGCGCCGATGCGCGACTGCTCGGCGACGAAGGCGTCCTCGTCGGCGAGGGGGTGCGGTGCCCAGAGGCGGTGTGCCGCCAGGAAGGAGGAGGTCAACGCGATCGATACCCAGGCCAGCAGACGTGGGTCGTCCGCGCGGTACTCCCGACCGTCCGGGGCGGTGCCGTACACCCGGAGGTGTGCCGAGCGGACCCGCTGCGAGACCTGCAACGCCTCTCTCGTGGAGCCGAAGGTGGTGGTCGTGACGTAGGAAGCGGTGCGCTGCAGCCGCCCGAGCGGGTCGGTACGGAACGCGGAATGGTCGTGTACCCCGGCCATGGCCAGTGGATGTGCCACCTGGACGAGCAAGCCTCGGATGCCGCCCGCGATGGCGGCGGGTTCGCCGATGACCTGCCACGACGATGACCCGGGACCGGTCAGGCCGGGGTCGCCGAGATCGGACGCCGGGTCGAAGGTCGGCGGGCCGAACAGACGACCGAGGACGTTGCGGATCGCCTGCCTGGCGACGGCAACGCCCACCGCAGACGCACGGGCGGAGACGGAAGCGGATGAGCGCGTATCGGTCATGCCCGTCCTTCGGTGCCAACGCTTTCCTGGCTGGAGGGCGTTGAGGGCGGCGGGTCAGTGGTGGTCCCCGTAGCCCTCGGCCACGTCGTCCAGCGTCGGTTGGCGCTGCATCGTCACCGGATCGATCATGCTGAGCTGCTCAGCCGTCGGGGCGCCCCGCTCCTGGCGAGGGCCATCCAACTCCTCGCCCGTCAGCGCGGTCCACCACCATCGGAGACCGCGCGGTGCGCTTCGCAGGCCGAGACTCGCGAACGAGGCGTCGGTGCGGCCGAGGAAGGCCGTCTCTGCGATCACCGCCTCCATGGTCCGTCGGACGGACTCCTCGCGCGGATAGTCGGCGCGAAGCAGCGGCAGCACCTCCGCACGATCCTGGACGGCGGCGTAGCGCGCGGCGACCGGCCCGCTGCCGCGGGAGAGTCGAGCCCGCACCTCGCGCCAGAGCAGGCGTTGCCGCGCGAACCAGTCCCAGGCGTAGGCCGGTGGTCCCGAGCGCGGCACCGCATGCTCCTCGAGGCAGGTCCTCGCAGCGTAGGCGGTGGTCGCTTCAGCCCGAGCCCTCGGCGGTGGTGGCGACCAGTCGCTCGAGCGCGGCGTTGAACGTGGCGCTCGGTCGCATGACCTCCGCGACCGTGCGTCGGTCCGGCCAGTAGTAGCCCCCGACGTCGACCGGTTCGCCCTGCACGGCGTTCATCTCCGCGACGATCGTCTCCTCGTGCTCGGCGAGCTCGCTCGCCAAGACGGAGAAGATCGCCGCTGCCTCGGTGTCGTCGCTCTGGGCGGCGAGCGCTTGCGCCCAGTACATGGTGAGGTAGAAGTGGCTGCCGCGGTTGTCGAGTTCCCCGACCTTGCGGGACGGAGAGCGCCCGTCCTCGAGGTAGCGGCCGATGGCGGCATCCAGCGTCCGTCCGAGCAGTTCGGACCGGGGGTTGTCGAACCGCGAGGCGAGGTGTTCGAACGAGGCGGTCAGCGCCAGGAACTCCCCCAGGGAGTCCCAGCGCAGGTGGTTCTCCTTCAGGAGCTGCTGGACGTGCTTGGGGGCCGAACCTCCTGCCCCGGTCTCGAACAGGCCACCGCCGGCCATCAGTGGCACGATGGAGAGCATCTTGGCCGAGGTACCGACCTCCAGGATCGGGAACAGGTCGGTCAGGTAGTCGCGTAGGACGTTGCCGGTGACCGAGATCGTGTCCTCACCGCGCTTGGCTCGCTCGAGCGTGTAGCGCGTGGCCTCGGCGACCGGCAGCACCTCCAGGGTGAGCCCGTCGGTGTCGAGTGCCTCGAGCTCGTCGCGGACCGTGGCGAGCACCGCCGCGTCGTGGGCACGGGTCTCGTCCAACCAGAACACGGCCGGTGTGTCGCTGGCGCGCGCCCGGTTGACGGCCAGGCGCACCCAGTCGCGCACCGCGTCGTCCTTGGTCTGGCACATGCGCCAGATGTCGCCCGACTCGACGGGATGTTCGAGCAGGGTCTCACCGTCAGCGTCGACCACGCGGACGACCCCCTGGCTCGCGATCTCGAAGGTCTTGTCGTGTGAGCCGTACTCCTCGGCCTTGCGGGCCATGAGTCCGACGTTCGGGACGCTGCCCATGGTCCGTGGGTCGAACGCGCCGTTGGCCTTGCAGAACTCGATGGTCTCCGCGTACAGCGGGGCGTAGCTGGAGTCCGGGATGACGCACTTCGCGGGCTGCTGCTCGTCGTCGGCGTTCCACATCTGCCCAGAGTCGCGGATGACCACCGGCATCGAGGCGTCGACGATCACGTCGCTCGGCACGTGCAGGTTGGTGATCCCGCGTCCGGAGTCGACCTGCGCGAGCGGGGGGCCTTGCTCGTAGGCGGCGGCGATGTCCGCTTCGATCGCGGCCCGGGTCTCGGTGTCCAACCGTTCGAGGGCGGACTGGAGGCTCGACATGCCGTCGTTCGCGCTGACCCCGAGATCCGCCAGCCTCTCGCCATGGCGTTCGAACACCTGGGAGAAGTACGCGCGGACGGCGTGACCGAAGATGATGGGGTCCGAGACCTTCATCATGGTCGCCTTGAGATGGATGGAGAAGAGCACGGACCGCTGTTTCGCATCCGCGATCTGTTCGGCGAGGAAGGCGGTCAACGCGCGCCTGGAGAGCACGGCGGCGTCGATGATCTCGCCGGCCTCGAGGTGGGTCGCCTCCTTGAGCACCGTCCGCTCACCGTCGTCTGCGACGTGTTCGATGCGGACCTCGGTCGGGCTGGCCACCGTCGTGGAGCGCTCGCTGTTGCGGAAGTCACCCCCGGACATCGTCGCGACGTGCGCGGGTGAGTCCGGCGACCACTCGCCCATCGGGTGGGGGTGGCGACGTGCGTAGGCCTTGACGGCCGCCGGCGCACGCCGGTCGGAGTTCCCCTCGCGGAGCACCGGGTTGACCGCGCTCCCCTTGACGGCGTCGTAGCGGGCCTGGATCTCCCGTTCGGCGTCGGTCGTCGGTTCCTCGGGGTAGGCGGGGACCGGGTAACCAGCGCTCTGGAGCTCGCCGATCGCTGCCTTGAGCTGGGGGACCGAGGCGCTGATGTTGGGCAGCTTGATGATGTTCGCCTCGGGCCGCTTGGCGAGCTCAGCGAGTTCCGAGAGGGTGTCCGGCACCCGTTGGTCCTCGGTGAGGTGGTCCGGGAACGCAGCCAGGATCCGGCCGGCGAGCGAGATGTCGCGGGTCTCGACGTCGACCCCGGCGGCGCCAGCGAAGGCATCCAGTACGGGCTGCAGCGACTCGGTCGCCAGTGCCGGGGCTTCGTCGGTGTAGGTGTAGATGATCCTGCTCATACCTGGTCGCATCCCTGTCGGTTCCGGCTTGTGGTCATCTGCCGCCCCCTGCTGGCCCCCGCAGCGGGCAGGGCGCACGCTACTCGCTCTCGGTCCGGCGACCCTCCGTCGCGCCGACACGGCACGCGCGCGTACAGCGCGCAACTGGTCCGATGTGGGGGACGTGCGTTCGCGTGCCGGCCACCCGCTCTGGTACTCCTTGCATCTGGTAAGGCTAACCTCACCTACCTCGCGCCTCCGCGAGGTGACCACCCCCTGATCGCTCCCGAGAGGGCACCTAGCCCGCTGATGGAGGAAGACCGTGCGAACCTTCCGACGCTCCCGTGTCCGTGTGCTCGCTATCGCGCTCGCGCTGGCTCTGGTCGCCAGCGCATGCGGCGGCGGAGAGGACGATCCGACGACCGCCGACGACGCCGACGA
>JBBDSW010000127.1:20922-22011 GCA_040904745.1 Nitriliruptoraceae bacterium | reverse complement strand
CGCCGACGACGCCGACGAGACTGGCACCCCCGAAGGGCCCCTGACCGTCTACTCCGGTCGGAACGAGGAACTGGTCGGGTTCATCTTCGATGACTTCGAGGAGGAGACCGGCATCGAGGTGGATGTCCGCTACGGCGACACCGCGGAGCTGGCCGCCACCATCACCGAGGAGGGGGACGGGAGCCCGGCCGACGTGTACTTCGCCCAGGACGCGGGGGCGCTCGGTGCTCTCCAATCCGAAGGGTTGTTCACCGAGCTTCCGGACGACGTCCTCGAGCAGGTGGATCCGCTGTTCCGATCGCGCGAGGGGGTCTGGACCGGGACGACGGGTCGCGTCCGGGTGCTCGCCTACAACACCGAGACGCTCAGTGAGGACGAGGCACCGGACTCCGTCTTCGAGCTCACCGACCCGGAATGGGAAGGTCGCGTGGGCTGGGCCCCGACCAACGGTTCCTTCCAGGCGTTCGTGACCGCGATGCGCGTCACGGAGGGGGAGGAGGCCACGCGCGAGTGGCTCGAGGGGATGCTCGCAGGCGGCGTGGTGCCGTTCGAGAACAACACCGGCATCGTCGAAGGCGTGTCACGTGGCGAGGTCGACCTGGGTGTCGTCAACCACTACTACCTGTTCCGCTTCCTGGCGGAGGACCCGGACTTCCCGGTGGCCAACAAGTACCTGCCCGGTGACATCGGGGGTCTGGTGAACATCGCCGGCGTCGGGGTGCTCGAGACGAGCGAGGCGCAGGAGGCCGCCTTCGAGCTGGTGCGCTACCTGTTGAGCGAGGACGTCCAGGCCTACTTCGGCCAGAACGCCGACGCGCTCGAGTTCCCCGTGCGCGACGACGTGGAGTCACCCGAGCTGCCGTCGCTCAGCGAGATCGACCCCCCGGATGTCGACCTGTCCAACCTGGATGATCTCCGCGGCACCCTGGAGCTGCTCCAGGAGGTTGGTGCCCTGTCCTGATCCCCCGCTGCACCCGCGCTGGCGTGGCTCGGTCATGAGCACCGAGGCCGATCCCCGCACCGAGTGGTTGGCCCGCCAACCGCCGGAGCGTCCACGCCCCCCGGGGGGGGGGGGGGGGGGGGGGGGGG
>JBBDSW010000127.1:11659-20912 GCA_040904745.1 Nitriliruptoraceae bacterium | reverse complement strand
GCGTCCACGCGGGGGGGGGGCGCGGCGTGTGGCCGGGGTGCACCCGGCCATCTGGGTGCCGGCGCTCCTCGTGGCCGCGGCCATGCTCCTGCCGGTCACCTACCTGGTGATCGCGACCGCCGACCTCCCGTGGTCACAGATCCTGCAGATCGCCACGGACACCTCGACCCTGACACTGGCGGGCAGGACGCTGCTCCTGGCCGCCACCGTCACCGCCGCCAGCCTCGTGCTCGGGGTGTCCCTGGCGTGGCTGACCGTGCGCAGCGACCTGCCCGCCCGTCGGTTCTTCGCCGTCGCGACCGGGCTGCCCCTGGTGATCCCCACCTACGTGGGTGCGTTCGCGTTGGTCGGCGCGCTCGCGCGAGGGGGGTTGATCGAGGAGTGGTTCGGACTGGTGCCACCCAGCCCGTACGGTTTCTGGGGGGCGTTCGGAGCCCTGACGCTGTTCAGCTTCCCGTACGTGCTCATCACGGTCCAGACGGGCCTGCGTGGGATCGATACCTCGCTGGAGGAGGCCAGCCGACTGCTCGGGAACGGGCCCGTCAGGACCTTCTTCAAGATCACCCTCCCGCAGCTTCGGGCCTCGGCCGCGGCTGGCGGCCTCCTGGTGACGCTCTACGTGTTCAGCGACTTCGGCGCCGTGTCGATCCTGCGGTACTCGACGTTCACGCGCGGGCTGTACCTCCAGTACCGCTCGGCGTTCGACCGGTCGCCCGCGGCGCTGCTCGGGTTGCTGCTCGTGGGGATGACCGTGGCCGTGATCGTGTTCGAAGCACGCCTCGCGCGTGATCGCGGCGGCCTGTCCGGTGCCCGCGGGAGGACACGGTCGACGGCCCCGGTGCCGCTCAAGGCATGGCGGTGGCCGGCGACCGTGTTCGCCAGCGTGGTGGTCGTCACCGGTCTCGTCATCCCGGTGACCGTGATCGTCTCCTGGATGCTGCGGGGGCTGGCCGCCGGGGAGCAGATCAACGTGGCGCTCGGCCCGGCCTGGCGGAGCCTGCTGGCGGCCGGCCTCGGTGCGCTGGCCGTCGTTGCGGCGGCGCTACCGGTCGCCATCTGGTCCGCACGTTCGTCGTCGCGCATCGCGCGGCTCGTCGAGCGGGTCTCGTTCGCCGGGTACGCCCTGCCGGGGATCGTCGTGGCGCTGGCCCTCGTCTTCCTCGGCATCCGCCTGGCGACGCCGCTCTACCAGACCCTGGCCATGCTGGTGTTCGCCTACGTCGTCCTGTTCCTGCCGCAGGCCGTGGGTGCGATCCGGTCGTCCCTCCTGCAGGTCAACCCGAACGTCGAAGCCGCGTCGCGGGTGCTGGGCGACTCCCGACTCGCCACGCTGCGTCGGGTCACCCTGCCGCTGGCCCGTCGTGGGTCGATCGCGGGGGGAGCGATCGTCTTCCTGACCGTGTTGAAGGAGCTGCCTGCGACGTTGTTGCTCGCTCCGACCGGGTTCGACACGTTGGCCACGAGGGTGTGGTCGGCGACGGCGGAGGCGTTCTACACGCGGGCATCGGTGCCGGCGTTGGCCCTCATCGTGCTCGGCTCGGTGCCGCTGGCGGTCGGGATGATCCGTGACCGCCACGAGCGCTGAGAGGGCAGGAGGTGCTCACGCCACGACCCCATCGTCCTCGACCGGGGCCGGATCATCCGAGCGCTCATGCCGATCGAAGGAGACGACCGGCCCGCTGACCTCGAGGCGGACGCGATCTCCGCGTTCCAGGTCGAGCCCCGGTCCACGTCGTGAGCGCAGGCGGTAGCCGCCCGCGATCTCCACGGTGACGAGCTGATCGTGCCCGAAGTAGGACAACCCCCGGACCACTCCGAGGCCGTCGCTCGCCCGCCGCAGGGCAAGCGATTCCGGTCGGACGACGACCGTGACCTCGCCAGCCCGGAGCGCGCGGTCGGTCGGGAGCCGCCCGATCGGTGTGTCGACGAGGTAGCGCCCGGCGCGCGTTCCCGGGAGCACATCCGCCTCGCCCACGAACTCGGCCACGAACCGCGTGGCCGGTCGGGTGTAGAGGGTCTGTGGGTCCGCCATCTGGTGGATGCGCCCGGCATCCATGACCGCGACCAGGTCGGCCAGCGAGAGTGCCTCTTCCTGATCATGGGTGACGAAGACGGCGGTCTGGTCGGCAGCACGCAGGATCGAGCGGACCTCCTCACGCACACTGACGCGAAGCGATGCGTCGAGGTTGGAGAAGGGTTCGTCGAGCAGGATCAGGTCGGGTTCCGGTGCGAGGGCGCGAGCCAGGGCGACGCGTTGTTGCTGTCCACCGGACAACGCCGTCGGGAGCCGTTCGCCGAGGTCCTCGAGCCCGACCAGGGCGAGCGCGCTGCTGACCCGTTCCGCTCGCTCGTCGCGCGGCACGTGGCGCAGGCCGTACGCGACGTTCCGAGCGACGCTGAGGTGCGGGAACAGGGCGTAGTCCTGGAACACCATCCCGACGTGGCGGCGCTCCGGGGCGACGGCCACGTCCTTGCCGGCGACCAGGTGGCCGTCGATCTCGATCTCGCCGTCGTCCGGATCCAGGAGGCCGGCGATCAACCGCAGCACCGTCGTCTTGCCGCACCCGGACGGCCCGAGGAGTGCGGTCAGGACGCCGCGGGGCACCTCGAGATCGACCCGATCGACGGCCAGCGTGCTGCCATAGCTCTTGGTGAGCCCGGAGCAGCGAAGCGCCGGGCTCGGGCGCTGTTCGGTGGACACCGTGCCTCCGGCGGTCGGGAGCGAGCCCGGACGAGGGCTGTGAGGTTCACCAGGGAACCAGGCCGAGACCTCCGGGCGAGGGGTCGAGCCTCGAGCCAGGTTAGGCTACCCTTCCTTCCGAGTGGCGACGGTGGCTCCCGGCGGCCGCGACCCGTTCCGGGTGCGGGCGCATCGCACCGTCGACCGAACCCCGGCCACGCTCCCGATCCTGGAGCTCGATGTGTCCAGCATGACGCACGCGCACCCGCTCCGGCACGACCCGTCCACCGACGAGCACCGTGATCAGGTCGACAGCCTGGTGACCGAGGTGCTGGAGATCCTGCTCGAGCACCACCACGCGGGCCTCGGGGTCGAGGCGAGCGCGATCACCGACCGCTTGCCGGTCGATCCCGCCTGGGTCGATCGTGCCATCGTTCGGCTGCTCGGGTCCGGCACGGCGGTGATCGGCAGTGGTGACGGCGGCCAGCAGTTGGCCCTGAGCGAGGCGGGCGTGGAGGTCGCCACGACCGCGGTGCGTCGCCACCGGCTCACCGAGCGGCTACTCGCCGATGTCATCGGCCTGGAGTGGTGGAAGGTCCATCACGAAGCGGAACGCTGGGAGGGCGTGGTCTCCGGCGACGTCGAGGAGCGACTGATCGAGCTCCTCGGTGATCCCGGCACCTGCCCCCACGGCAACCCGATCCCGGGTTCCCGCAACGCCCCCGACCATCCGGACGCCGTGCTGCTCGCGGATGCCCCGCTCGGACCGGTGCACGTCCTGCGCATCACCGAGACGCTCGAGGGTGACGACGAGGCGCTCCAGCTCCTGCAGAACTGCGGTTTCATGCCCGGCAAGAACGCCGAGGTCCAGCACATCGAGGGGGGCTGGGTCCGCGTCGCCGGAGCTCACCACGACGCGGCTCTGCCACCCCACGTCGCCTCCCACACCTACGTCGCTCCGCGCTGAGGGGGTCGCCGTCCTGGACCCTCGACCGCCGCGTCGTGGCACGGTGGTGGGGACCGTGGCGCTACGGTCCTTCGCTATGAGCGCACTCGAGGACCCCAGTTCCGACCGCCGTGGCGTCACCATCCTGGGCGACCGTGTCTTGGTCGCCCCTCCGGGAGATGCCGAGCGTCGCACGCGTGCCGGCATCGTCATCCCGGCGACAGCCCGTTCCGTCGACCGCAAGGGGATCTGGGGGGAGACGATCGGGGTCGGGCCCCACGTGCGCCAGGTCAGCGCCGGTGACGAGGTGCTGTACCTGCCGGAGGACGCCATCGAGGTCGACGTCCAGGGGGACCCGTACCTGATCGTGCGCGAGCGGGACATCCATGCGGTCGCCTCGCGCCGGACCGACAGCTCCACGGGGTTGTACCTGTGAGCGTGGCGTCCGCAGCGGCGGTCGGCCCCCCACCCGGCATGCGGGTGCGGTTGTCCTCGAACGAGTCACCGTTCGGACCTTCGCCCGCGGCGATCGCTGCCGCCAACGTGGCGCTGAACGACGCTCACCGCTATCCCGATGACGCCAGCGCGGCGCTGCGCGCGGCCATCGCCGCCGACGAGGACGTCTCAGCGGGCGCGGTCGCGGTCGGCACCGGATCCGCCGCACTGCTGATGGATCTGATCCCTGACCGGTGCGCGGGGGTAGCCGAGGCCGACGTGCTGGCGTTCGCCCGCTCGTTCGTGGTCTACCGGCTCGCCGCGCGCAACGCCGGCGCACGCTACATCGAGGTGCCAACGGCCGGTCCGGCCACCGCTGAGGGGCCGGGATACGCCCGAGACGTCGAGGCGCTGCTGGCGGCCGTGAGCGACCGCACGCGCATCGTCGTGCTCGACAACCCGGGCAACCCGACCGGGGCGCATCTGACCGGGGCGGAGCTCGAGCACCTCGCGGGCGAGCTCCCCGCCCACGTCACGCTGGTGATCGACGAGGCCTACCACCACTTCGCTGGTCAGCAGCAGGGCTACCGGCGTGCTCGCGAGCTCTCCCTCGCTCACGACGACGTCGTCGTCCTCACCACGTTCTCCAAGGCGCACGCCCTGGCGGGGCTCCGTGTCGGCGTGATGATCGGCCCGCCGGCGCTCGTCGCCTCGGCGGACGCCCGGCGGCCACGGTTCAACGTCACCTCGCCGGCACAGTCCGCGGCCATCGCCAGCCTGGCCGACACCCAGCATGTGGCCGCCACGATCGCCGGGACGATCGAGGGTCGGGCCCGGTTGTCCGCCGGCCTGGCCGCTCTCGCCGTGCCCCACACCGCAGGGCTCGGCAACTTCGTCACGGTCGAACTCGGTGCCGACTCGGCTCCGGTCGTGGCGGCCTACGCCGAGCACGGCATCGGGGTCCGTCCCCTGGCGCCGTACGGGATGGACGAGCAGATCCGCATCACGGTCGGCACGCCGGACGAGGTGGATGCTGTGCTGGCCGCCTCGGCCGAGGTCCTGGCGGACGTCTTAAGCCGCGGCTGACGGGCGGGACGCTCTCGGTACCTTCACGTGCGCGGCCGCGGCGCTGCGGCGCGACGACCGTCACAGGAGGCACGGCGGTGCTCCGTCACCCCGGATGCAGGTTGCTCGGGCCCGCCCTTGCCGTGCTGCTGCTCAGCTCCTGTTCTGGGGGCGACGACGCGGCGGGGTTCGGCGACGGCGAGCCCGTCGACTTCGGCTCGGAGGCGTCGGACGAACCCGCGGATCTCCCCGACACCGACGAGGTGTCCGTCGCGGACGCACCGGAGCCGGATGCCGTCCCGCCGCGCGACGCCCGCCTCGTCTCAGGAGGCTGGCCCGAGGCCGCCGCGTTCATCGCCCGGGAGGCCGAGGACGGCAACCCCACGCTGGTCAACATCTTCGCGAGCTGGTGTGTCCCCTGCCGTTCCGAGATGCCGCTGCTCCTCGATGCGCGGGATGAGAACCCGGAGGTCACGTTCCTCGGCATCGACCACGTCGACCGGCTCGAGGATGGCGAGGCGTTCGTCGACGAACTCGGCGTCGACCTGCCGACGATCCACGATCTCGATGGCGATGTCGCTGCGGCCATCGGTGCCCGTGCCATGCCGACCACGGCGGTGTTCGACCGTGATGGTCAGCTGGTCGCACGGGTCGTGGGTGAGTTGAACGAGACCTCGCTCGGTCGGCTCCTCGACGAGGTCCGGTGATCGGTGGGCCGCGCCGTCACTTCCTCGGTGACGCTCAGGCGTCCTCGGACCGGGCGAGCACGGCTCGCGCGACCCGGGACGCCGGTGCGCGGCCGAGCTGGCCGGCCAGCCACCCGGTGACCGCGATGACCTCGGCGAGGTCGACACCGGTGTGGACGCCGGAACCCTCGAGGGCGTAGAGCAGGTCCTCGGTCGCGAGGTTGCCCGTGGCACCGGCGGCGAACGGGCAGCCACCGAGGCCACCGGCACTGGTATCGGCGGTACGTACCCCGGCCTCGAAGGCCGCCAGGGTGTTCGCGAGCCCTTGCCCGTAGGTGTCGTGGAGGTGGACCGCCAGCCGATCCACGAGGACCGAGCGGGAGAGGTGGTCCAGGAGGTCCTGGACCTGGAGCGGTGTGCCGACCCCGATCGTGTCGCCGAGGGACACCTCGTCGCAGCCGAGTTCGAACAACTCCGTGGTCACCCGGGCCACGTCGTCGACGGGCACCTCACCCTGGTACGGACAGCCGCACACCATGGAGACGTAGCCGCGGACGCGCAGGTCGGCGTTCTTGGCCCGCCGCACCACCTGACGGAAGCGCGCGAGGCTGTCCGCGATGCTCTGACCCAGGTTCCGTTCGCTGAACGGCTCCGAGGCGGAGGCGAACACGGCGATCTCGTGCGCACCGGCGGCCAGTGCCCGGTCGAGGCCGCGGTCGTTGGCCACCAGGACCGGGTAGCGGACGCCGGCCAACCGGTCGATCCCGGTCAGCACCTCCTCCGCATCGGCGAGCTGGGGGACGAGATCCGGGCGCACGAAGGAGGTGGCCTCGATCACCTCGAGCCCGGTGCGTGACAGCGCATCGATGAAGGCGATCTTCGTGGCGGTCGGCACGACGTCCGGTTCGTTCTGCAGGCCGTCTCGGGGGCCGACCTCGACGATCCGGACGCGGTCCGGGAGGTCCATGTCAGACTCCTGGGGGCACGGTTGGCGTGGTCTCGTCGAGCGGGTCCGGGTCCAGGGCGAGGAGGGTCGTCCCGGCATCGACCGGCTGGCCGACCAGGACGTGCACGGCGGTGATCGTGCCCGCAGCCGGTGCGACGACGGGATGCTCCATCTTCATCGCCTCGATGACCGCGAGGGTGGCGCCGGCCTCCACGTGGTCTCCGTCGGCGACCTCGACGGAGAGCACCGCACCCGGCATGGGAGCGGTGAACGTCGCGGCGCGGGTCGAGGCGCGTGCATCCCCGTGCCGAACGGAGGGGATCTCGGTGAGGACGCGGGTGTGGCCGTGGTCGTGGACCCACACGCGGCGGTGGCCGTCGGCACCGAGCACGACCTCGGTGGACACCTCGCGGGCCGATCCGGGGGCGATCTCCTCGCCGTCGAGCGTGATCTGGAGCCGGCCGGCGGAGCGACGCACGATGATCGCTGCGGTGTCGTCGGCCTGGGGATCATGGAGTTGGAGCGGCCAGCCACCGCCGCCACCTGGGCGGACCGCACCGAGCCGGTGCCATGGACCGGCCCCGGTGGGTGCGCCGGTCCTCTCCGTCGCGTGCGCGTGCAGGGCGGCTGCGGCCGAGGCCAGCGCCCGGCGGGGCAGCGGGTCCGGTCGCCACCCGGCGAGGTGGTCGGAGAGGAAACCGGTCGTGAGATCCCCGGCCGCGAACGCCGCGTGTCCGATGATGGCCCCGAGCAGCTCCACGTTGGTGACCACCCCGCGGATGCTGGTGTCCGCGAGTGCCGCGCGTAGGCGCGCCAGAGCGTTGCCCCGGTCGGCGCCGTGGGCGATCAGCTTTCCCAGCATCGGGTCGTAGTGGCGGCTGACGACGCTGCCGACCTCGGGCCCGATATCCGCCCGCACCCCCGGGCCATCCCCGATGTCGAGCGCATGGATCGACCCCGTCTGAGGGAGCTGGTCGACGGGGTCCTCGGCGGAGATCCTGACCTCGATCGCGTGGCCGTTGCGCGTGAGCTCGTCCTGGCGGAAGGCGAGCGCCTCCCCGTCGGCGATCCGGAGCTGCCACTCGACGAGGTCGAGGCCGCACACCAGTTCGGTGACCGGATGCTCGACCTGCAACCGTGTGTTCATCTCCAGGAAGTGGAAGGCGGGTTCCTCGTGCTCGAGGGTGGTTCCGTCGACCAGGAACTCCAGCGTTCCGGCCCCGCGGTAGTCGACCTCGCGGGTCGCCTGGACGGCGGCGTCCACCAGGCGCGCCCGCAGGCGTGGTCCGACGACGGCCGACGGGGCCTCCTCCACCAGCTTCTGGTGGCGTCTCTGCACGGAGCACTCGCGCTCGAACAGGTGCACCACGTCGCCGTGCTCGTCGGCCAGCACCTGCACCTCGATGTGGCGTGGACGTGCGATCAGCCGTTCGAGGATCAGGCGGTCATCGCCGAAAGCGGCGCGGGCCTCGCGACGCG
The DNA here is from genome assembly GCA_040904745.1 of Nitriliruptoraceae bacterium. Taxonomy (GTDB): domain Bacteria; phylum Actinomycetota; class Nitriliruptoria; order Nitriliruptorales; family Nitriliruptoraceae; genus T1Sed10-7. The sequence goes on along the minus strand of JBBDSW010000127.1, from coordinate 12,675 downwards.
CGCCGGCCAGGGCGAGGGGCAGCTCGGCCAGATCGTGAACGACCCGCATGCCGGTCCCGCCCCCGCCAGCGACCGCCTTGACGACCAGCGGTGCACCGAGCTCCTCTCCGCTGACGATCAGCTCCGCATCGGCCAGGTCCGCACGGTGCTCGCCAGGCACGACCGGGACACCGGCCGCTGCCAACCGTCGCTTCGCTGCGGACTTGTCACCCATCAGGGCGATCACGTCCGCCGGCGGACCGACGAACGTGAGTCCCGCGTCGACGACGCTCCGGGCGAACACCGGGTCCTCGGCCAGGAAGCCGTAGCCGGGGTGTACGGCGTCACAGCCGGCTCCGGTGGCTGCGGCGAGCACCTGCGCACGGTCGAGGTAGCTGGCGGGAGCCGGTGCCGGGCCGATCGCCACGGCCCGGTCGGCCTCCCGGACGTGGGGCTCGTCGGCATCGGCATCGCTGTAGACAGCCACCGTCTCGATCCCGAGGAGGCGGCAGGTGCGCAGGATCCGGCGCGCGATCTCGCCGCGGTTGGCGATCAGGAGCCGTTCGACCATGCCCACCCCCTGGATCCGGCCGGTGACGCTATAGCAGCGGCCCACGTCGAGCAGCACGGGCCATCCGGTGGGCGCTTCCCATGGCCCGCTGTCCTACGGTGTCGGTGCATCCCGTCGAGCCGATCCGATGTCAGCCGACGGGAACCCACACCGCCGTGCGGACGTCTCACTAGGTGACGGAACGTCCGGCCTTGACCACTTTGCGGGGTCGGGTCTGGCACCATGCGTGATGACGGACACTTCAGGAAGGGATCCGATGCGAGCGACACGGACGGGGCTTGCCACCTTGCTGGCAGGGGCGCTGCTGCTCACCGCCTGCGGGGACGACGCTGGCGATGTCGAGGTCGGCGAGGGGGACGACGTCGCCGCGGAGGACCTCGACGACGAGGCGGAGCCGGCCGAGGACGACACGACCGATGGTGGCACGGACGACGACACGGCCGATGGTGGCACGGACGACGACACG